>CAVJLQ010000042.1:0-4496 GCA_963650435.1 Alloprevotella sp.
CACGAACTCGTTGTAGGCGATGGAGGACACCAGCATCTGGAAGGGCTGGTCCACATCGGCCTCGGGGGCGGGGATATAGTTGACGATGGTCTCGAACAGGGGCTTCAGGTCGGTGCCCGGGATGTCGGGGGAGTAAGACGCGGTGCCCTGCCGGCCGGAGCAGAACAGGGTGGGGGACTCGAACTGCTCGTCGGTGGCGTTCAGGTCCAGCAGCAGCTCCAGCACCTCGTCCATCACCTCGTGGATGCGCTGGTCGGGGCGGTCGATCTTGTTCACCACCACGATGACCCGGTGGCCCAGCTCCAGGGCCTTGGACAGGACGAAGCGGGTCTGGGGCATGGGGCCCTCGGCGGCGTCCACCAGCAGGATGACGCCGTTGACCATCTTCAGGATGCGCTCCACCTCGCCGCCGAAGTCGGCGTGGCCCGGGGTGTCCACGATGTTGATCTTCACGTCGCCGTACTGCACGGCGGTGTTCTTGGCCAGGATGGTGATGCCCCGCTCCCGCTCCAGGTCGTTGGAGTCCATCACCCGCTCCACCACGGCCTGGTTCTCCCGGTAGACGCCGGACTGCTTGAGCATCTCGTCCACCAGCGTGGTTTTTCCGTGGTCGACGTGGGCGATGATGGCAACGTTGCGCAGTTTTTCATTCTTCATGTTATTTTATCTCCTTTGCGTGGAAAAACCACGAGCATGATCAAAAACAGGCCCAGCAGGACGCGCGCATGGGCCGTCCGGATTTTTCTGACGAAAAATTATACCCCTGTTTTGGGGAAAAGGCAACGGTTTTTCGCAAAAACAGCGGCGCGCTTCAATTTTTTTACAGTTCAGCGCCGGCCGGGCGGCGGCGCGCCCGAAAAATCGAAAAAACGTTCCATTTTCGTCTTGACAAAATAGAACGCATGTTGTATTCTACGGGTGGAACAAACGTTTCTCTGTCCGGCGGAAGCTTTTTTCTCCGAGCTTCTATAAAAGTCCTGTTTATGGGACAGCCGCTCCGGTATCATCATGGCAAGCTTATTGAAGGAGGCCCTTTTATGCAGACCGTATACTACACCACCTCCAACTTCATCCGCCACACGGGCAACGTGGTGGACCTGTCCGAGTACCGCCGGAAGCTGGCCCAGGCCGAGGGCAGCCTCGCCCCCGCCCCCGTACAGGAGGAGCCAGCCGTCCGCCCCTTCCCCCACCTGACCGCGGTCGAGCGCCCCCGGCAGGAGCGCGCCCCCCGCCGTCTGCCCCGCCTGTCCCTGGACGGCTGGGCCAGCGTGGGCGTGCTGGTGATGACCCTGACCTTCACCCTGCGGGTGCTGATGTTCTAAGGGGGCGCGGCGCCGGTCTTATCCACATTTTTCCCCCAGATCCTCCCCAAAAGGGTTGCTTTTTCGCCCTTTTTGGACTATGATGGCGGCGTACTCCCCCGATCTGATCTTGGAGAGCAACATACGGGGGGCCCTGCCCCCACGGGAGGTTTTTGTTATGTGGTTCATTTTGGCTCTGCTGTCCTCTGTGTTCGCCGCGGCCACCTCGATCCTGGCCAAGGTGGGCATCGACGGGGTGAATTCCACCCTGGCCACCGCCATCCGCACCGCCGTGGTGCTGATCATGTCCTGGGGCATGGTGTTCCTCACCGGGACGCAGACGGGCATCGGCGACATCAGCCGCCGCAGCTGGCTGTTCCTGGTGCTGTCCGGCCTGGCCACGGGGGCCAGCTGGCTGTGCTACTACCGGGCGCTGCAGCTGGGCAAGGTGTCTCAGGTGGCGCCCATCGACAAGCTGAGCATCGTCATCACTCTGATCCTGGCCTTCGTCCTGCTGAAGGAGCCGGCCACCCCCAAGGCCATCTTCGGCGCGGCCCTCATCACCGCCGGCACCCTGCTGATGATCGCGTGACCTCTTTCCCCGGGCGTACCCGCTGCGTCCGGGGCTTTTTTATCCCCGCCAGCCCCCGTTTTTGGGAAAAGGACTTGCATTTCTATTAGGCAAATATTATACTGATAGCAATACCCGGGGCAGTTTTCCCCCGAAAAAATGCACAGAGAGGATGTTCACCGTGAAAAAGCTCGTCACCCTTATCCTCGCGCTGGCGCTGACCATGGGACTGGCCGTCCCCGCGTCTGCCGCCGGAGATACCGCCCAGCGCGGCGTTCTGACCTATTCCGAACCCATCGCCCCCCAGTATGAGGACGCCCTCAGCTTCTCCGAGGGGCTGGCCGCCGTAAAGTCCTATGGCCAGTGGGGCTATATCGACACCGAGGGGAACACCGTTATCCCCGAACAGTTCGACATCGCCTTCAGCTTCAGCGAGGGGCTGGCTCTGGTGGGCACCCTTGTGAACAGCTATGAGATGGACGACGGCTATTGGGATGATACCACCGGCAACTACGTCTCCGGCGACCCCTATATCCTGAACTACTATATGATGGGCTTTGTCGACACCAAGGGGAACGTCACCTGGTTCTCCATGCCCGGCTTCGACGAAAATAACATCTCCCCCCAGATCGCTGTCCGCTCGGACGAGGTGCTGACCGGCGGCGAGCACATCTTCTATAACGGCTACGTCTCCCTGCCCGCGCTGGATGACACCTGCTACTACTTCTTCGGCACGGACGGCCAGCTGGCCGACCTGCCCGAGGACGTCGTCTCCAGCAGCTACGACTGGCAGGTGACCGAGGATACCGCCATCCTGGGCAGCATGGAGCTGTACGGCGGCAATCAGCGCTTCTACAGCATCTCCTCCGGCAAGACGATCACCCTGGCCGCCCACAGCGCCTCCACCGGCGAAATGGAGCCGACCTACGATCTGCGCCCCTTCAACAAGGGGCTGGCCCCTGTGGGCGTGCTGGACTGGAGCATCGACAACTGGAACTACCGCTGGGGCTTCGTGGATAAGAGCGGCAAGTGGGTCATCCAGCCCACCTATAACGACTTTATGGTCAGCGGCATCTACACCCGCTATCAGGTCTTCGGCGACACCGGCCTTGCCATGGTGGAGAACACCCAGGGCAAGTGGGGCGCCATCGACAAGACCGGCAAGACCGTGATCCCCTTCCAGTACGACGCTCTGCGCCCCTATTACTACGGCCTGGCCGTCTTCGGTCAGGGCGGGAAGTTCGGCTATCTGGACAGCAAGGGCCAGGTCGCCATCCCCGCCCGGTATGTGAACGCCAGCGGCTTCAGCTCTGACGGCTACGCCGCCGTCTACGACGGCAGCCGCGCCTTCCTGATCGACACCAAGGGCAACGCCATCCCCGGCACGGACAAGCTGGACCCCGACAGCTACTTCACCGAGAATGAATACGGCGCCGTCACCGTCACCCCCGACGAGTACGTGGTCATCTGCGAGAGGGGCAAGTACGGCTTCGGCCACATCGACTACACCCCCGCCCTGCCCGAAGCCAGCGAGATGAGCGGCTGGGCCTATCCCCTGGTCACCGCCGCCATCGAGGAGGACCTGGTGCCCAACTACCTGCAGAACCTGTATGTCAACAGCATCACCCGTGGGGAGTTCTGCGACCTGGTGATCCGCGCGGTGGAGAAGGTGCTGGACAAGGACATCTCCGACGTGGTGCGGGAAAAGACCGGCAAGTCCCTGGCCGACTGGCAGCAGAGCTACCCCTTCACCGACACCAACAGCTCCAACGTGATCGCCGCCAACGCCCTGGGCATCATCTCCGGCCGGGGCAACGGCATCTTTGACCCCTACTCCGTCATCACCCGGCAGGAGGCGGCCGCCCTGCTCACCAGCTCCGCCAAGGTGCTGGGCATGAACACCACCCCCGCCCAGCAGACCGCCTTCGCCGACAACGGCGACGTGGCCGTCTACTTCCGCAACGCCGTCAGCTTCGTCTATCAGATCAACGTCATGAGCGGCACCGGGAACGACAAGTTCTCCCCCCTGGGCACCTATACCCGCGAGCAGTCCTTCATCACCGTCTACCGCCTGTTCCAGGCCATCATGGGCCAGTAAGTCCCCTGTATCCCCGCCCCGGACGCACCCGCTGCGTCCGGGGCTTTTTATGCCCCGGGGGCGGCGCGCCCCCCGGTTTTTTTGCCCGCCTTCTTGCCCTTTCCCGGAAAAAATGGTATGATATTTTATTCCCTATCTCCGGCTTTGTCTGTGTTCCCCCGCGGGCGGCGCCCCCCCTGTTCCCCGCCCCGGCGGAGCGGTCTGCAGCGCGAAAAAGCCGGGATATGCCGCACATCACGCGGGGCCGCCCCCGCTTTTATCTGGAGGACCCGAAATGGAACGTACCACCACCGTGATCTCTCAGGCCGACATCCAGCGCCAGCTGGACTTCTGCCATCAGACCGCCGACCTGACCGCCCAGCTGCCCACGCCCCCCCTGGCCTTTGTGGACACCTACGGCTGCCAGCAGAACGAGGCGGATTCCGAGCGCATCCGTGGCTATCTGGCCCAGATGGGCTTCGGCTTTACCAGCGACGAGGAGCAGGCCCGGGTCATCGTCATCAACACCTGCGCCATCCGGGAGCAC
>CAVJLQ010000043.1:0-1920 GCA_963650435.1 Alloprevotella sp.
CTACGGCACCATGCTGCGCAGCTACGGCAACTCCCGGATGCCCTTTGTGATCCTGCTGGTGTCCTCCACACTCCATGCGGTGCTGGACCTGCTGCTGGTGGGCGGGCTGCGCATGGGCATCCAGGGTGTGGCCATCTCCACCGTCACCTGCCAGATGTTCTCCGCCTGCTGGTGTATGTTCTATGTCCACCGCCGGTGCCCGCCCCTGGCTCTGGAGCGGCAGGAACTGATCTTCCGCCCCGCGGTGGGCAGAACGGTGCTGAGCTTCGCCTGGGCCGCCGCATTGCAGCAGGCGGTGATCTACATCGGCCGCTTTTTGGTGCAGGGGATGCTCAGCCAGCTGGGCACCAACACCGTTACCGGCTACAACATGGGGATGCGGACGGAGTCCTTCATTCTCTGCCTGGGCCAGGGTCTGTCCGCCGGGGTGCTGGTGTGCCTGTCCCAGAACATCGGCCACGGCAACTACCCCCGGGTGCTGCGGTTTTACCGCCTGGGCGTGACGTCGGAGGTCCTGCTGGCCCTAACCCTGGGCTGCATCTGCACCGCCTTTGCCCCCAACATCATCGGCCTGTTCTCCAACGATCCGGAGGTCATCGCCGCCGGGGTGCTGTACACCCGCACCATGGCTTTCTTCTATGTGCTGGCCTTCATGGGGGACATCATTCAGAGCTTCTTCCGGGGCCTGGGGCGTCTGCGGCTGACCATGCTGGCCTCTTTGGGCCAGGTGGTGCTGCGGGTGATCCTGTCCTGGCTGCTGATCCCCCGGCTGGGCATCCCCGGCATCTGCTATTCCGTGGCCGTGGGCTGGTTCCTGCTGGTGATCGTCGAAGGGGGCTACAGCGTGATCGTGTCCCGGAGGATGGGGGAGGAGCCGGCGGGGGGATCCGTCTGATCCATAAAAAAGAGCCGTCCGGCTTTAGGCCGGACGGCTCTTTTTTATGGACCGAAAGGCGGCGGTGCCAGCGCCAGCTGCTTATAGAAGTCCAGGGTGCCGAAGCCCCGCTCCAGCTGGGTCAGCAGATAGGCCTCCGCCGCGCCGGACAGCTGCTCCAGTCCGGCGGGGGACAGGGAGAAGGAGAACAGCCGCTTGGGGTCGCCGTAGGTCACGTGGCGCAGGGCGGCCAGGCAGTCGGGGGACAGGGGAAGAGAGATGCCCTCCCCCACCTCGCCCCGGCAGGCGGCGCAGTGCAGCACCCCCTCCCGCAGGTGGAAGCGGGCGTCGGCGGGATGCTCCGCGCCGCAGATGGCACAGGCGTCCAGCAGGGGCTCGTACCCCGCCAGACACATGGCCTTCCACTCGAATACCCCCTTGACCAGGGCGGCCGGGCGGTCCAGCCGGTCCAGAGCGTGCAGGCTGTTCAGGGTGAGGGACAGCAGCTCCGGCGCGGGCAGCTCCTCTACGGATAGCAGCTCGGTCACCTCGGCAAAGTAGCAGCCCAGAGCGAATTTTTCCAGGTCGTTCCGCATCCCACGGAACTCCCGCAGGGCGGAGCACTCCTTCACCGTCCACCGGTCCTGGAACTGGTACAGCACGAACTCCGACCAGCACAGCAGCTGGCACCCGGCGGACAGGGGGCTGTTCTTTTTCCGGCAGCCCCGGGCGGAGACCGTTACCTTGCCCATGTCCTGGGTCAGCAGGGTCAGGATGCGGTCGGACTCCTTATAGTCCACCCCCCGGAGCACCAGGGCCTTGGTGGTACAGTGCATAAGCGGCTCCTTACGTCAGCGCTCCCCGCCCGCAGGGGCCGGGGAGCGCTTTTTTCACAGAATCGGTCAGTCCTCGCTGTGGAACCCGAAGTTCTGGATGGCAGCCGGGTTGTCCCGCCAGTTCTCCTTCACCTTCACCCAGGTCTGCAAAAATACCTTTGTGCCCATGAACTTCTCCATATCCTGCCGGGCCTGGGTGGACACCTTTTT
>CAVJLQ010000043.1:1930-7032 GCA_963650435.1 Alloprevotella sp.
AGGGGCCCGCCGGGCGGAGGAGCGGCGGAGGGCCCCGGCAAAATTCCTGCGCATTTTTTCAAAAAGGTGTTGCTTTTCCAGAATATTTGTGCTATGATACCAAATGCGTTTATGCGAAGTGATCCTCACAAGGAGAAAGAGGTGAATATACAATGAAGGAAGGTCTCCACCCCAACTATCAGCAGACTACCATCCGGTGCGCCTGCGGCAACGTGATCGAGACTGGCTCCACCAAGAAGGACATCCGTGTTGAAGTTTGTTCCAAGTGTCATCCCTTCTACACCGGTAAGCAGAAGATGGTGGACACTGGTGGCCGTGTCAGCCGCTTCAACAAGAAGTTTGGCTTCGACAAGTAAGATCGTGCCCAAAAGCCGTGCCGAGTTTTCGGCGCGGCTTTTTCTATCCGCGGCTCCTGCCCTATGGGCGGACTGCGGCTTTTTACTGCTTTGCGCCCCCGTCCGGCGGGGGCGCCCTTTGGGAGGTATCTATGAACGATACGACACAGCAGAAACGATTTGACCGGGCGGTGCTGGTGGGCCTGAACGCCTTCGCCCTGACCCCGGAGGAGAACGCCACCGAGGAGACCATGGACGAGCTGGCCGCCCTGCTGGAGACGGCGGGGGGCCAGTGCGTGGGGGTGATCACCCAGTCCAAGGACGCCCCCGACCCCCGTACCTTCATCGGCGAGGGCAAGGTGGCCGAGGTGAAGCAGCTGGCCCAGAGCATGGACGCCAATATGGTCATCTTCGACAACGCCCTGTCCCCCTCGCAGCAGCGGGCGCTGACCGAGGATCTGGGCGTGTCCGTGCTGGACCGCTCCGCCCTGATCCTGGACATCTTCGCCCAGCGGGCCCGCACCCGGGAGGGCCGCCTGCAGGTGGAGCTGGCCCAGTACAAATACCTGCTGCCCCGCCTGACCGGCATGTGGACCCATCTGGAGCGGCAGGAGGGCGCCATCGGCACCCGCGGCCCCGGCGAGACCCAGCTGGAGTCCGACCGGCGGCACATCCACCGGAAGATCGCCAAGCTGGAGGCCGAGCTGAAGGACGTGCGCCGGGTGCGGGCCACCCAGCGGGAGCGGCGGATCAAGAACGAGGTGCCCGTGGTGGCCATCGTGGGCTACACCAACGCGGGCAAGTCCACTCTGCTGAACAAGCTGACCGGGGCGGACATCCCCGCCAACGACCGCCTGTTCGACACCCTGGACACCACCACCCGCACCCTGGAGATCAGCGACACCTGCACCGTTCTGCTGTCCGACACCGTGGGCTTTATCCGCAAGCTGCCCCACCACCTGGTGGAGGCATTCAAGGCCACCCTGGAGGAGCTGGAGTACGCCGACCTGCTGCTGCACGTCATCGACGCGTCCAACCCCGAGTGGCAGCAGCAGGCCGCCGTGGTGGACGACCTGATCCGCCAGCTGGGGGCGGAGCAGACCCCCCGGCTGGAGGTGTTCAACAAGTGCGACCGGCTGGAGGAGGGCATCCGCCCCTCCGGCGACAGCATGGTGTCCGTCTCCGCCCGCACAGGGGAGGGACTGGACCAGCTGCTGGAGCTGATCCGCCGCCGGCTGGACAGCGGAGCCAAGCGGGTGACCATCCACCTGCCCTATGACAAGGGCGGCGCCCTGGAGGCCCTGTACCGGGAGGCCAAGGTGGAGAAGGTGGACTACTCTGAGACCATTGACGTTGTGGCCGTGTGTACTCCCCGCACCATCGGCCAGCTGAAGGACTATGTAGAGGGCTACGAGCCGCCCAAGGAGCCCTGGGAATGAGCTGAGCGCGGCGGGCCCCGGATCGTGCTGCGGCGGAGAGAGAAAGAGGTGCGCAATGGAACGTCAGCCCCTGTGGACGCGGGACTTTACCATCATCACCCTGGGCACGGCGGTGTCCACTTTGGGCAACGCCATCGCCGGCTTTGCCATCAGCCTGCTGGTGCTGGACAACACGGGCTCCACCCTGCTGTACGCCATCTTCATGGCCTGCTACTACGCCCCCAATGTGGTGGTGCCCCTGCTGGCCGGGCCCTATTTGGACCGGATGAGCCGCAAGCGGGTGATCTACCGCATGGACTTCACCTCGTCGGCCCTGTACCTGCTGGTGTGGCTGATGCTGTCCCGGGGATTCTTCAACTACTGGGTCATGCTTGCGGGGGTGCTGCTCATCGGCAGCATCAACAGCATCTACACCGTGGCCTACGACAGCTTTTACCCCAATCTGGTGGCCGCGGGCAACTTCACCCGGGCCTACTCCATCGCCAGCCTGCTCTACCCCCTGGCCAGCTTCACGCTGCCCCTGGCCTCTATGGTCTACCGGGCGGCGGGCACGGTGGCCCCCCTGTTTCTGGTCAACTCCCTCCTGTTCTTTACCGCCGCCTGCTTCGAGCGGTCCATCCGCTTTCAGGAGACCCATATGTCCCGCGCGGCGCCCGCCGCCGCCCCAGGGCTGCGCCGTTTCCGCGCCGACTTTCGGGAGGGGTTGGGCTATATCCGCAGCGAGAGCGGCCTGCTGGTGATCACGGCGTACTTCTTCGTCACGATGCTGACCGGCCAGACGCACGACACCCTGCTGCTGCCCTTCTTCCGCAACCACGGGGAGCTGTTTGCCGCCGTGCCCCTGGACGTGGTCACGCTGTACTCCGTGGTCACCGCCTGCGGCGTGGGCGGGCGGCTGGTGGGCGGGCTGATCCACTACCGCTTCGTCTATCCCACGGGGAAGAAATTCGCCATCGCCCTGTTCGTCTACACCACCATCACCGTGATCAGCGCGGTGGAGCTGTTCCTGCCCGTTGTCCCCATGATGCTGGTGTTTTTCCTCAGCGGCGTGCTCAGCGTCACCTCATACAACATCCGCATCTCCGCCACCCAGTCCTATGTGCCCGACCGGGTGCGGGCCCGGTTCAACGGCACCTTCCAGATGGTGTGCAGCGTGGGCCAGATCCTGGGCCAGGTGCTGGCGGGGCTGTGCTCCCAGTTCGCCCAGGAGCGCACCATCATCCTGTGCGCCATGGCGGTGAATATGGCCGCCATCTACGGCATCGTCTGGCCGGGACGGCGGCATGTGAAGAAGGTCTATAACCGACAGGCGTAAGGAGGCCCCATGACTGAATATTACATCCCCTCCGGCGTCAGCCGGACGGAATTCACGGAAAAGCGCTCCCGCTTCATCGGCCATGTCTGGCCGGTGGACAGCGAGGAGCGGGCCCGGGCCCGCATCGAGGAGACGAAGAAGCAGCACTACGACGCCCGGCACAACTGCTGGTGCTACCTGATCCGGGGCGGAGCGGTGCGCTACTCCGACGACGGAGAGCCCCAGGGCACCGCGGGCCAGCCCATGCTGAACGTGTTTCAGCGGGAGGGCGTGGAGAACGTGTGCTGCGTGGTCACCCGGTACTTCGGCGGTATCCTGCTGGGGGCCGGGGGGCTGGTGCGGGCCTATACCCAGAGCGCCAAGGACGCCCTGGACGCCGCCGGGATCTCTGTGGTGCGCCGGTGGGTGGCCATGGAGCTGCCCTGCTCCTACGGCCAGTTCGAGGCCATGCGGCGGGAGGTGCTGTCCTTCGGCGGCGTGGTGGAGAACGTGGACTACGGGGCGGACGTGGTGCTGTCCTGCCTGCTGCCGGAGGAGCGGGCAGAGGACTTTGTCGCCCGCATCCTGGACGTCTCCGCCGGCACCATCCAGGTGCTCGCCGCCGGGGAGTCCATGCAGGCCGTTCCCTTCCGGCAGCCCGTGTGAGCGTATAGCCCGTTCCGGCCCGGGGCATACTACCCCTGCGGCGGCCAGCCCGCCGTCAAATCCGGGCCAACGGCCCGTTCATCACGGAGGTCTCATCATGGAACAGCCCAACAGCAAGGTATCCAAAAAGCAGAAGCAGGACCGGGAGCCCAACGCCCAGAATAAGGGCAAAAACGGCCCCGAGAATGTGAAGAACGACCCCCAGGCCCGCTGATCTGCGGGCGGATCCCTCTCACACTTCTTTCCCGGCTCCGCCTGGATCAGACGGAGCCGGGCTTTCTTATGCCCGCCTCCATTCATAAAAAATTCACGGAACGTTTGCCCTTTCGTGAAAACTCCCCTTCCGCGATGTGGTATTCTGTAGGTGGATCGGGGACCGGGCCCGTGCCGCTCCCCCGGCCGGATCTTACGGCCCCGACACCTCCGTTTTTTCTCTCCTTACTGCCGCGGCAGGGACTTGCACTCCCGGCGGCAGACCAAAAACACCGGCCCTCCGGCCGTTTTGCGCCTGTTCTTCGCGGCAGGCGCTTTTTTTCTGTCCGGGGTTGGTTTTTTTCCCTTTTGTGCTATAATACTTCATCATACGCCCCAAATGCTCAGGGGCAGAAAGCTGAGGATCACCTGTTATGTCAACTATCACCCGTTCCGGCATCATCACCGTCTGCGGACGGCCCAACGTGGGCAAGTCCACCCTGATCAACGCCCTGGTGGGGGAGAAGGTGACCATCGTCACCAACAAGCCCCAGACCACCCGCACCCGCATCTCCGCCATCCTGGACCGGGGCAGCAGCCAGTTCGTCTTTGTGGACACCCCCGGCCTGCACAAGCCCCGCACCCGCCTGGGGGACTATATGGTCAACGTGGTGCGGGAGTCGGTGTCCGATGTGGATGCCGTGGTGCTGATCGTAGAGCCCATCCCCAACATCGGCCAGCCGGAGCAGCAGCTGATCCGCCGGCTGAAGCTGCTGGGCTGCCCCGCCATCCTGGCCATCAACAAGGTGGACGCCCTGGAGAAGAAGGAGACCCTACTGGAGGTCATCCAGCTGTACAGCCAGGCCCACGAGTTCAGCGCCATCATCCCCATCTCCGCCAAGGAGCATCAGGGCCTGGACGAGCTGCTGGACGAGCTGGAGCAGTTCCTGCCGGAGGGGCCGCGCCTGTTCCCCGAGGGGATGGTCTCTGACCAGCCGGAGCGGCAGATGATGGCGGAGATCGTGCGGGAGAAGCTGCTGCTGTGCCTGGACAAGGAGATCCCCCACGGCACCGCTGTGGAGATCACCAAATTCTCCGAGCGGGAGGACGAGGTCATCGAGGTGGACGCCACCATCTACTGCGAAAAGGCCAGCCACAAGGGCATCATCATCGGCA
>CAVJLQ010000044.1:0-2594 GCA_963650435.1 Alloprevotella sp.
AGAATATGCTGGCCCAGCATCCCTTCCTGCCCAAGACCTCCCGCCTGGTGCTGGCCGATTACGTCACCATGGACTCCGGTACCGGCTGCGTCCACACCGCCCCCGGCTTCGGCGCCGACGACTACCAGACCTGCAAGCGCTACGGCATGGACATGGTGGTGCCCGTGGACGACCAGGGCCGCCACACCGACTACGCCGGCAAGTACGCCGGGATGCTGGTGGACGAGTCCAACCCCGTGATCCTGAAGGATATGAAGGAGTCCGGCGCCCTGCTGGCCAGCGAGGAGATCGTCCACAGCTATCCCCACTGCTGGCGCTGCAAGCACCCCATCATCTTCCGGGCCACCCCCCAGTGGTTCTGCTCCGTGGAGTCCTTCAAGGACGAGGCCTGCGCCGCCTGCGACGACGTGCGCTGGGTGCCCGGCTGGGGCATCGACCGGATGAAGAGCATGATCCGTGAGCGCGCCGACTGGTGCATCAGCCGCCAGCGCCGCTGGGGCCTGCCCATCCCCGTGTTCTACTGCGCTGACTGCGGCAAGCCCATCTGCAATGACGAGACCATCGCCGCCGTGAGCAAGCTGTTCGGCGAGAAGGGCTCCAACGCCTGGTACGAGCTGGAGGCCGCCGATATCCTCCCCCGTGACTTCAAGTGCCCCCACTGCGGCAAGTCCGCCGGCTTTACCAAGGAGGAGGACACCCTGGACGGCTGGTTCGACTCCGGCTCCACCCACTTCGCCTCCATGAAGAAGGACCAGGGCTTCTGGCCCGCCACCATGTACCTGGAGGGCCTGGACCAGTACCGCGGCTGGTTCCAGTCCAGCCTGCTCACTGCCGTGGGCGCCTTCGGTCAGGGCGCGCCCTTCAAGGAGTGCGTCACCCACGGCTGGACCGTGGACGGCGAGGGCCGGGCCATGCACAAGTCTCTGGGCAACGGCGTGGATCCCGCCGACATCTTCAAGAAGTACGGCGCCGACCTGCTGCGCCTGTGGGCCGGCTCCGCCGACTACCATGTGGATGTGCGCTGCTCCGATGCCATCTTCAAGCAGCTCAGTCAGAACTACCTGAAGTTCCGCAACACCGCCCGCTACTGCCTGGGCAACCTGGAGGGCTTCGACCCCGACCATCTGGTGGCCCCCCAGGAGATGGAGGAGCTGGACCACTGGGCCATCACCAAGCTGAACCAGCTGATCGCCAAGTGCTTCGCCGCCTATGACAACTATGAGTTCCATGTGGTCTCCCACGCCATCAACGACTTCTGCGTGGTGGAGCTGTCCAGCTTCTATCTGGACATCATCAAGGACCGCCTGTACTGCGAGGGCAAGGACAGCGTGAAGCGCCGCTCCGCCCAGACCGCCCTGTGGATGATCCTGGACACCATCACCAAGCTGTTCGCCCCCATCCTGGCCTTCACCTGCGACGAGATCTGGCAGGCCATGCCCCACCGCCAGGGGGACGACGGGCGCAACGTGGTGCTCAACGAGATGAACAAGCCCTTTGAGGAGTATGCCTTGGATGAGGCCGCCATGAAGCAGTGGGATAAGGTCATCGAGGTGCGCACTGCCGTGAATGCCGCCCTGGAGCAGGCCCGGGCCGAGAAGAAGATCGGCAAGAGCCTGGAGGCCAAGGTGGCCGTCACCGTGCCTGTGGAGGACGCCTTTATGCTCCACTTGGGTCAGGAGTATCTGGCTGACCTGTTCATCGTCTCTCAGGTAGAGATGGAGGTGGACAAGGAACTGACCGTGGATGTGTTCCCCGCCGAGGGCACCAAGTGCCCCCGCTGCTGGAAGTTCCATCCCCTCATCGGCTCCCACAGCAAGCATCCCGAGCTGTGCCCCCGCTGCGCCGCCGTGGTGGAAGCCATGGGCGTGGAGGAGTAAAATTCAAACAGCAAAAAGCCCGGCCATCCGCGGATGGCCGGGCTTTTTATAGCAAGAGCGGGGCCCCGTCCATGGGACGGGGCCCCGCAGCGGTCAGAAAAGAAAGTCGAACACTCTTAAAATGATCCCGAACCAGAAGACGCTCCAGAAAAGATAATGGCAGAACCGCGCGGGAAGGGGCAGCATAGGAAGGACCTCCTGCCTCCAGTTCCCACGGAAAAACAGAGGCTCGACGCGGTACAGAAGGATCACTGCCGCTATGATATAGACAAGAAGGATCAGGGGCAGCTTAAAGGAGGACAGGGGCCCGCCGGGCCAGAAGAAGGACAGCACGTCCGAAAGAAAGGGAAGGGCGCCGACAAATTCAACGGAGCAGAAGAGAAAGACAGCGAGGGTGGATCTGCTCTTTGAGTTGGAACTTTCCACAGGGGACCTCCTTTGGACAAAATGGCGGATGCTTACGGGGCCACTCTAACATAGGGGAGAAAGGAAGTCAATTAAGAAACAATTAAGATGCGTTCCCCGCCCCTGCGGGGCGGGGAACGCAAAAAGGGTATTGCCTGAAAATAGATAAGGGCCCCCGTCCGCCGGACGGGGGCCCTTGTTATGATCCTCTCAGCTTACTTGGCAGCCTTGGCAGCCTTGATGGCCTCGATCAGCATGGGGGTGACCTTGAACAGGTCGCCGCAGATGCCGTAGTCGGCGATCTCGAAGATG
>CAVJLQ010000045.1:0-2087 GCA_963650435.1 Alloprevotella sp.
GCCCTGTACTGCGTGGGCATGGCCATGGGCATCCTGTCCGGCCTGCTGTTCAAGCACACCCTCTTCGCCGGGGAGCCGGCCCCCTTCGTGCTGGAGCTGCCCCCCTATCGCCTGCCCTCCTTCTCCAACGTCATGCGCCATGTGTGGCTGAAGGTGAAGGGCTTTCTGGTGAAGGCGGGCACCCTGATCCTGCTCATGTCCATCGTGCTGTGGCTGCTGCAGTCCTTCGACTTTGCCCTGACCATGGTGGACGACCCCGCCCGCAGCATGCTGGGGGCCATCGGCGCGGCCATCGCCCCGGTGTTCCGGCCCTGCGGCTTCGGCGCGTGGCAGGCGGTGGTGGCCCTGCTCACCGGGCTGATCGCCAAGGAGATGCTGGTCACCTCCCTGTCCATGTTCTACGGCTTCCCCCTCACCGCCTCCGGCGGGATGGTGGCCGCCGCCATGGCGGGCTTTACCCCCCTGTCCGCCTTCTCCTATCTGGTGTTCATCCTGCTGTATGTGCCCTGCGTGGCCGCCGTGTCCACCCTGTTCCGGGAGATGAACAGCAAAAAGTGGGCGTTCTTCTCCATCGCCTGGCAGCTGGTCTGCGCCTATGTGCTGTCCATGGCGGTGTATCAGCTGGGGAGCCTGCTGCTGTGATATTCGGCCGTAAAGCCTTCCCCCGCAGGGGCGGATACCACCGAGCTGCAGGGGTCACAGAAAAAACGCCGCGCGGGAATTTTCCCGCGCGGCGTTTTTGCTTCATACGATCTATATCTCCAGCGTCTCCGCGTCGGACAGGAACATCTTGGTGTACAGGATCACCTTGTCCCCCTCCTTTAACACCAGGTCGCCGTTGGGGATGAGCATGGTGCCCCGGCGCTTGACCATGACGATCACCGTCTGGCGGGAGATGTCCAGCTCCCGGATGGGGTGGTCGTTCCAGGGGTTGTGGTGCTTCAAAACGACCTCCTTCAGCTCGATGCGGTGGTCGTCCCCCATGGCCTCGGCCCCCAGCACCAGGGTGTCGTGCTCCTGGATCACCGTGTCGCCCCGGGGCACCACGATCTCCCGCCCCCGCTGCACGGCGGCCACGATGACCCCCCGGGGGATGCCCAGGTCCTTGATGGCCTGTCCCACCCATTTGTCCCGGCGGGTCATGTGGACCTTCATAAAGTTGATCTCCTGCTCGTTGGCGTACTCGCTGATGCGCTTGATGCGGGAGTACTGGTCCACGAAGCCGGCGGAGATGATGCCCGTGGGGATGGCCACCATGCCCACCCCCAAAAAGGTGATGCAGATGCCGAAGAACTGGCCCATGGGGGTGACGGGGTAGATGTCCCCGTAGCCCACAGTCAGCAGGGTGGACACCGCCCACCACATGCCGGAGAAGGCGTTGCGGAACACCTCGGGCTGGGCCTCGTGCTCCAGGGAGTACATGCACAGGCTGGCCCCCAGCATCAGCACCAGAATGATGAACACCGAGGACATGAGCTGCTGCCGCTTGCTGGCCAGGACGGAGGTGATGACGCTGAGGGAGTCGTAATAGGCGTTGATGCGGAACAGGCGGAAGATGCGCACCACCCGGAACATGCGGAAGGCCACCGCCCCCGTGGGGAAAAACACGGGCAGGAAGTAGGGCAGGAAGGAGGCCAGGTCGATGATGCCGGTGATGGAGCGGACGTATTTCCAGGTGGCCTCCCCCGGGGTCAGGCCGGGGTACATATACTTGGCCGTCCACACCCGCAGCACATAGTCCACGGCGAAGAAGCACACGGTCACCAGCTCCACCGTCAGCAGCAGGGGGCCGTAGTTCAGCTCCATGTCGTCAAAGGTGTAGGCCACGCACACCAGCAGGTTGATCACGATGGCGGCCACCAGCAGGATGTCATAGCCCCGGCTGAAGGCGTCGCCCACGTTGCCGGTCTCTACCACGGAGTACATCCGCCTGCGCCGCTGTTCCCAGATGCCGCGCCGATCCATATCAGGTCACCTCGGTTTCTTTTGTAGTTGAAGGGGCGGGAGAGCTTTGCGTGGGCGGCCTTTGGCCGCCCGCGGGCCGGTGAGGACACCGGCCCCTACGAGAGATCATGAACGGTATACGC
>CAVJLQ010000046.1:0-16718 GCA_963650435.1 Alloprevotella sp.
GTGTCTGGAATGTATTCTCTTTGTACCAGCCGCCGAAGGTGTAGCCGTCCTTGGCCGGGTCGGCGGGCTTGGTGAGCTTGCTGCCGTTGGAGACATACTGTGGCGCAGCCGCCGCGCTGCCGTCGCTGACAAATTCAACTTTATATGCACCGACCAAGTTGGCGAAATCGCCGCCGGTGATCGTGCCGCCGCTGTTGAGCACCGGGCCATTGAATGTGCCGCCGGTGATCGTGCCGCCGGTGTTGTTGCTGACCCTTCTGGTGTCGCTGAACGTGCCGCCGGAGATCGTGCCGTTGTTGGTCACATAACCGGATCCGGTAAACTTGCCGCCGGTGATCGTACCATTGTTGGTCACTTCGCTGGTAAAGCTGGGTCCGCTGCCATCTTCAGCCGCTTTGATCGTACCATTGTTGGTCACATGCTTGCGAAAATCTCCGCCTTCGATCGTGCCGTTGTTGTAGACGTTTTCATTGAACTCACCGCCGGAGATCGTGCAGCCGTTCCCGTTTGTTACATCGCCCTTAAATGTGCCGCCGGAAATGGTTCCGTCGACATTTTCCACTTTGTCGTGAAATGTCGTGGACCCAGTGCCGCTGCCGCTGTTGGTGATCTTGCCCGGGGGATAGTCTCCATGGCCGTTCTTCACCGTACCGTGGACGCTGCCGCCGTCGGCATACAGTCTGCTGCAGCAGTTTATGATGTCCGCGTAGATCTTCGCGTCGTCGCGGATGGTAAATACGGTTCTGATGCTGCCGATATTGAATATCGTGCAGTCAACTCCGATCGTTCCGCCGCTCATGGTAAACGGGCCGCGATTGCATACCCCGCCACTTCGTAAACGTGCCTGTGTCCTCGACCAGCACACCGCCGCCGGTATCGCCGGCGGCACAGCCGATGATGGCGGAGCTTCCGCTCATGGTAAAGGTACCTTCGACATACACGCCGCCGCCGCGGTCCGCCGAGCAGCCGACGATGCTGCCGCCCTCCATGGTCAGTGTACCGCCGGGCGCCACATATATGCCGCCCCCGTATTTGGAATCCTTTGCTCCCGTGCCGCCGGTGATGACGCCGCCCTTCACCTCATTTCCTTCTGTTGCATCGGTACCTTTCCACTTCCACAGACCGCTGCTTTCCTTATCAAAGTAGTGCACCGATTCTGCGCTGTTGTCCGTGATGGTCAGGTGAGCCTTTTGATCAACATAGATGCCGTCAGGGATCTTCAGCACATGGCCGTTCAGGTCGATGGTAAGATCCTTGTAAACATTCAGGAGACCGGAGTAGGTGAGATCGTTCTCCAGCTGGATGCTGCCCGTCTCCAGAGCATCAAAAAGGTCATTCTGGTTCGTCGCGCCCGCGCCGACGCACAGCGCCAGCGCCGCGCCGAGGGCGAGCAAAAGAGTCCATAGCTTTCGTTTCATTTCAGCACCTCCGTGAAAACTCGTTTGGTCCCTCCTGCGGAGGGACCAAGGGGATATCCCCTTGGAAATGTTTTATTGGTCCGCCGGGGGCGGCTTCGTCTCCTCGCGGCGGTGGTCTCCGTTTTGCTTGTCCCGCTGGTGCAGCCGCATACAGGCCACCGTCAGCGCCACCGCTATGGTGAAGGCCGCCACGCCCACCAGCACATAGCCCCCCGCGCTGTCCGCCAGCAGGGTGGCGCCGTGCATCCCCTGCACCGCGCCGGATATGTCGCCGGTCAGGCGCGTCAAAACGCCGGTGAGCGCAAGGGCCAGCGCCGCGCACAGGGCGCCCAGCCGCCGCAGGGCCCGCCGCTCCTGCCTGCGCAGTAGCCGCCGGGCGGAACTTTTCGCGCGTTGGACGCGCTCCGGGGTGTCGTACATCCTGCCCCTCCTTTCCCTGGCTCCCGATGCTTGTGTGCCTCCCGCCCGCAAAGGGAGGGGGGACACACGGAAAGGCCGGGAGCGTTTCAAAGATCCTTGTGCCTTTATAGGGACAAACGGCGGGCAAACTACGCACCGGAAGCGCAAAAAACCGGGCCGCCGATGGCGGCCCGGCCCGGGGTCATGGGTCCCGCGGCGCCGTTTTCCGCCCCAGGGGGCGGAAGCACAGGGCCGTGAGCAGGGGGATGACATAGGCGGTCAGCTGGGGCGCGCCCCCGGCGCTGACCAGCAGGTTATAGATGGCGTGGTAGATGATGGCCACGCAGAGCAGTCCCAGCAGGCAGGCCGCCCGCAGGGGGCGGCTGTTCCACACGGGGCGCAGGGCGCTGCCGTACACGCTGCCGCAGACCACGTGCATGGCCCCCGTGCCGAAGCCGCGGATGAGCAGATAGGTGAACTGCCCCGCGCCGTTCTGGGTCAGGTAGCACACGTTCTCGAAGGTGGCGAAGCTGGCGGCCACCACGATGGCGGCCAGGCGGAAGCGCTCCGCGTCCGGCTCGAATACCGCCAGATAGAACAGCAGGGGCAGCAGCTTCATGACCTCCTCCACCACCGGCGCGATCTGGGTGGCGGCGTTCAGGGCATCCGCGGCGTAGAGCTGGGCAAAGAAGGTGTTGAGATAGGCCGCCAGCAGGCACATGCCCATGCCGGTCAGGCAGAACAGCAGCAGCGGCCGCTGCCGCCGCCGCAGGAACAGCAGGGCCACCAGCAGGGGCGCCGCCATACAGACGAAGATGTTCTCGATATACGTCATGGGGCCACCGCCTTTCCCGCCGCGGGCAGAAGCAGCAGAAGCACCAGAGAGAGGAGGAAGTCGAACCAGAAGTAGGGGTTGGCCAGGGTGTCCCCCACCCAGAAGCAGGAGGAGGTCCACAGGGCGTACTCCAGCACCGTGAAGGCCAGCACCGCCCTGTGGAAGGGGCGCAGCCGCCCGTCCCCCGAGCGCCCTGCCCACACAAGGCCCCGCAGGGCGCACCAGGCCAGCAGCATGGTCATGCCGCACATGAGGACGTTGAACAGGACGTCGCCGTGGGTCACATACAGGGCGAACTGGGGCAGACAGACCGCCGGCACCAGCCAGCACGCCCCGGCGCGGCAGCGCCGCTCCTCCTCCCCCGGCAGGGTGAGGGCCAGGGCCAGAAGAAAGACGAAGCTGGCCACCCACGCCAGGTCGGAGACGTAGAAGATCTGGGGCGTCTCCCGCCGCAGCAGCAGGTGCAGCGTCCAGTACAGGGTGCCCAGGGCGAAGGTGCCGTAAAAGCAGGCCAGCAGGAACCACGGCTGCCGCCGGTCCCGGCAGTATCCCACCAGGGCGGCGCAGAAGGCGAAGGCCGTCACCGCCAGCTGCACAAGGTAGTCACAAAGCTCGATCATGCCCGCCGCTCCTTATCGTCCTCGTCCCGCTCATACCTGCGCAGGCGGAGACACAGCATCGTGACACATACGCCCAGGGCGAAGGCCAGCAGCCCGACCACAAGGTAGCCCAGGCTGCCGCCGCTGAAGATGCTGGCGGTCATGCCGCCGCCGTAGTCCGCGCCGGAAAAGCGCGCCGTGATGGACGGCATCGCCAGGGCCAGCCCCAGGATCACCGCGAGACAGGCCGCGGCGCCCCCAAGGGCCGTCATGCGGCTCCGGCGCTGCCGCTGGAGCTCCCGCGCCCGCCGCTTTGCCGCGGCAAGGCGTTCATCCGTTGCGCGCATAGCCGATCCCCTCCTGCTCCAGGCGCTTGCGCAGCGCGTTTTTTCCACGGTAGATAAGGTCCGCCACCTGCTTTTCCCGCTTGCCCATGACGGCGGCGGCCTCCTTGTGGCTCAGCCCCTCGAAGTAGACCAGGAACAGCGCCTCGCGGTAGTCCTGGTGCAGCTGGGCCATGCACGAACGCAGGATCTGCGCCCGCTCCGCCGACTCCACCACCTCTTCCACCATCTCCCGGGCCTCCGGCTCCTCTGTCAGCGCGTCCAGAGAGAAGCAGTACCGCGCCCGCTTCCGGGACAGCAGCCGCAGGGCCATGTGCCGGGCCGACTGGTAGAGATAGGCCCGGACGCTGCCGCGGATGCCGGGCCGCTTCGCGATGAGATAGGCGAAGGACTCGATCATCAGATCCTCGGCCTCGTGAATATCATGGAGATGGCCGTCGAGGTAGAGGGTGAGCTTGTCGCCGTGGCGCTCCATCAGCTCGCTCAGCCCGCTGTCGTCGCCGTCCAGATAGCGGCGGTATAACGTCTCGTCGGACACCATGCTGCTCCCCCCCTCTGCCAAGATCCAAGGCTATTATAAGGGAAAAGAGGCGGGCTTTCAAGAAAAAGTCTCCGGATGACCGCCAAACGGGAAAAAACGCAAAAAAACGCCCCATCTCATACTTTGGAACGATTTACAATCTCCCCGGGGCGTGTATAATAGAATAAAATGGAAGAATTATGGTGGAGGGGAGTGCCCTCTGCCCACAGGGAGGGAAGAAAGTGCCCGAAAATGTGATCATAAAGCCCGCAGTCCAGCAGAAATTCGACCAATTCATCCAGTGCGGACGAGTGCTGTTCTTCAGCGCGCCCTGCGGCTTCGGAAAAAGCACCCTGGCGGACGCGCTGCTGGCCGGACAGGATGTGCTGCGCCTGCGGGCGGGAACGCCCGACTTCCCCGCGGCCGTACCGGAGGGGGACTGGGACATCCTGCTCATCGACGACGCGCAGCTGCTGCGGGAGGAGGCGTGGTGGACGGCCCTGTGCGGGCTGATCCGCACCTGCACCCAGCGGCGCTTCGTATTCCTCTCCCGCGGTGCTCCGCCCGGCTGCCTGCGGGCCTTCCAGTACGCGGGACTGATGACCGTGCTGGAGGCCGACGACCTGTTCTTCGACCGGGAGGACATCCGCAGGCTGATGAGGGCCTGCCAGGTAGAGGTGACCGACAGCGAGATCGGCGGCATCCTGAAGGAGTCCATCGGCTACCCCCTGGGGGTGGTGATCACGGCGCGGTGCATGTCCGGGGGAAAGCCCTTCAGCCTGGAGCTGGTGGCCCGGGCCTTTCATGAGGTGTTCTCCTACTTCGAGGCCGCCATCTACCGGCGCTTCGACCTGCCTGTGCGGCGCTTCCTGCTGGAGCTGGCCCCCTTCGAGCGCTTCGACCTGGAGCTGGCGCGGGTGGTCAGCGGCGATACCCACGCGGGGGACCTGCTGGACTGGCTGCTGAGCAATACCACCATGCTGCGCTACGACGACGTGCAGCACTTCCGCTTCTGGCCCCAGTTCCGCATGTTCCTGCTGTGGGAGATGGAGCGGGAGTATACCGAGGAGAAACGCCGGGCCCTGTTCAGCCGCGGCGCCCTGTATTACGAGCTGAGAGAGGATTACGACCACGCCCTGGGCTGCTACACCAGGGGGGGCGACCACGCCAAGGTGTCCGAGCTGCTGATCCGCAACGCCGAGCTGCACCCCGGCATGGGCCACTACAGCGAGATGGAGAAGTATTACCGCAGCCTGCCGGAGTCTGAGATCCTGGCCTCCCCGGCGCTGATGCAGGGCATGAGCATGCTGTGCGCCCTGGCCATGGACTACGCCGGCTCCGAGCGCTGGTACAGCCGCCTGCAGGAGTTCGCCCGGCGCTGCGACAGCCAGGACGCGGCGGGCAGACAGGCCCGCAGCCGCCTGGCCTGGCTGGACATCTCCCTGCCCCAGCGGGGGGTGGACGACCTGACCGAGACCATCCCCGCCGTGTTCCGCCTGATGACCAGCCGTGAGGTGTCCCTGCCCCCCTTCTCCGTCACCAGCACCCTGCCCAGTGTGATGAACGGCGGCAAGGACTTCTCCCCGTGGAGCAAGCGGGACGACCTGCTGTACGCCACCATCCGCGTCCCCGTAGAGGCCGTCCTGGGCAAGGACGGCGTGGGCCTTGGGGACTGCGCCATCACCGAGAGCAAGTTTGAGAAGGGCGAGAACATCTCCGGCCGCATGCTGTCCCTGATCCCCTCCATGGGCGAGATCCGCCAGAAGGGCACCCGGGACATGGAGTTCGCCATCAACGGCCTGCTGGCCCGCAGCCAGCTGTCCTGCGGCCAGGCGGAGGACGCCCGCCGCACGGTGGCCACCCTGCGCGGCCGCTTCGCCGAGGAGGGCCAGACCCGCTTCCTGCCCAACATGGACGCCATGCTCTGCCGCATCGACCTGCACATGGGAGATCTGGACAGCGCGGACGCCTGGTACCGGGAGAAGGCCCCGCGGGACCCCATGCACATGAACGTGATGAAGCGCTACCAGTACCTCACCCAGGCCATGGTAGAGCTGGCCGACGGCAGGCCGGACGCCGCCCTGCTGACCCTGTCCCCCATGGAGCCGTACATCAAAAACTGCGCCCGGTACATCGACGGCATCCACCTGAACGTCCTCACCGCCGTGGCCCTGGACCGCAGCGGGGACGACCGCTGGCGCCAGCGCCTGGCCCAGGCCCTGGACACGGCGGCGGAGTTCCAGTTCATCCGCCCCGTCAGCAGCTACGGCGCGGCCCTGCTGCCCCTGCTGGAAAAGCTGGAGTGGACGGGGAACGCCAAGTGGTACAAGCGCCTGATGGCCGACGCCCGGGCACAGTCCGCCTATTACCCCAACTTTTTGCAGCCCCGCCTGGCCATGGGCGAAGCCCTCACCGCCACCGAGCTGCGCATCCTGCACCTGATCTGCGCCGACAAGAGCAACGCCGAGATCGGCGAGATCATGAATATCAAGCTGCCCACGGTGAAGACCCACGTCAGTCATATCCTGGATAAGCTGGACGTAAAGCGCCGCAGCGAAGCCAAGACCGCCGCCAAGCGGCTCTGGCTGGTGACGGGGGATTAGACACCCTACGCCCGGGCGGCTTTTGCCGCCCGGGGGCCGCTGCACAGCAGCGGCCCATGATGGGCCTTCAAAAATTGTCCGCTTTGGCGGTGAAAATAGAAGCAGCATGAACGGCTGACCGGCTTTATGTTCCGGCGGGAACAGGAGAAAGCCCACGATCGATCTTTCCGCCCCCGCAGGGGGCGGAAAATAAGATCATGCTCCTGAATATGCTCCCAACGAGAACAGGAAAGCCCCCGGCCGTCCACCACACGATCAAAGGAGGAACCTATGAAGAAACGAATTTTAGGGCTGTTCACGGCCCTGACCCTCTGCCTGTGCCTGCTGCCCGCGGGGGCGGCGGCGGAGAATGAAATAATGGTCAACACGGACCTGGTCGATGAAGACGGCAACATTACAACGGATACCGGTTACGGCCGAAGAGGCGTCGCCTATAGCGGCAGCGAAACGGACGATACCATTGATGACAGCAATTGGCACGTCATTCAAGCCGATGTGACCGTTAAGGGAGATTTGACGCTCGGTGGCGGCGGCGGTCTGGTCCTCGCTGCGGGCGCAACGCTGACGGTCAATGGAACCTTGATTCTCAAAGACAACAGTAGCTTTCACATTTACGGCAAGACAGCCACGGACACTGAGACCGGGAAGCTGATCATCAAAAACGAGAACGGTGTTGGTGCGGCGATCCGAAGCGATAGCACCGGTATGCTCACAATCAGCAGCGGCAAGCTGGAGATCAGCGGCACCTCCGGCGAACTGGTCAAGAATGTCAAGCTGGATGTTTCAAACACGAAAAAACAGGACCATAACTCTTGCACAGTAATGAAGGCCACGCGCACTGACGCGTCCGGCACTACGGAGCTGAAGTACGAGGAGTGGGCCGGCCTCGCAGCTGATAAGACCGATCTGAAGGGCAGCAAGCTCGTTATTGAGTATTGTGACCACCCCAGTACTATGGATGACGATGGTAGATTTTTGAACTTTGGGTATAATCAGAAAGAAAGCGACAAGCATCAAGAGTATTGCAAGCTCTGCGGCTTTACTTGGGCTGAGGTGGATTGCTTCACCGATACGACCCTTTATGATATTAAACAGAACGGCGCAGACGGGCATACTTTTGAATGCCGCTGCGGACGAGAGAAAACAGCGGAGCACGAACTTGTAGACCTTAAAAAACCGGCGGCTACACTTGACGGTAAGGGGCATACTACCAAAGCCTGCAAGGACTGCGGCTATAGCAGCGGCGACGGGGAACCCCACGATTATAATGAAACCGGCGAATGTAAGGTCTGCGACTTCCTGCCGGTCTTTGAGGACAGAAAGGGCAATCTGTACGGTTTTGACGGCACATATTCGATAAAAGCCCTCAACGAAGCTATAGCAAATGGCGTGACCGATCTCAAGCTGGTGAATTTTGCAAAGGGTGAAGGCGCAGATACGACCACCGTGTGGGCGGCCTTTGAACTTAATACCGATGCAGCTGTCACGCTGGATATGAACGGCAAGACCCTGACCTACGATGGCGGAGCTTCGACACTGACCGTATCCAAGGGCACCCTGACCGTCACAAACAGCGCGGAAGAGGGAGCCATCACGATCACCCAGACGGGCAAAAACCAAGAGACGGTCAAATCCGCCATCAAGGTCACCGGCGGCGAGTTGATCTTTGAGGACGATCTGATTGCCATCGGCGGTAAATGGAGTAATACGGTTGCGTCTGCGATTGAAGTTACAGGCGGCACGGTGACCTTCGAGGGCGAAGTGACCGCGGAAGCCCAGAAGATCGACACAGCCCAGAGCAGCGGTTATACCCTCAGTCCCGCCATCAAGGTCGAGGGCGGCGAGGTGACATTTGAGAACAAACTGACCGCAACCGGCGGCATATTCAAAGATGGCACTAACTTGTCAAAACAGGAGCCTGCGGTTTATGCCACGAGCGGCACGCTGGATTTCAAAGGCAATTTGGACTTGAACGGCGGCCTGAAGTTGACTGGCAACGCAGTGCTGAAAAACAAACTGACGCAGGGTACGTTCTGGACAGAGGTCAGCGGCAGCCGGCTATCGGTCGAGGGGGCGAATCCTCGCCTTTATATAACTGACTTGCTGGCGGATGGCTATGCCTTTGCTGAGAAGGACACAGGAACCGTAACAGGCGGAGGCAGCTATAAATTTTGGTCGATCTGCGATCTTACCATCGTGAAGCACACGCATGAGTGGGCGCTGGATAAAAACTCCAGCAACCTCCATTCCTGCGGCTGCGGCGCATCCGAGGGTCATAATTGGAACGGCGGAGAATGCGGTGACTGCCACTATAAGTGCCCGCATCCGGCTGACAGCGTATATGACGTAGTGGGTCAGCCAGGCGTATGGGTTTGCCAAACCTGCAAAACGCAGATGCTCGTGGAGAGCACGGCGAGCGATGGCACAAAGACCTATGGCACAGACTTTAAGACGGCAATGAATGCGGCCACGGACGGCACAAAAATCACCCTGTTGGCGGATGTCGACAATTCCGGCAAGTATGCATGCATTACCGGCGATGGGGTGACAGTTACGCTGGATTTGAATGGGCATACGATCCGCGAAGGCTGGATTCATGTCGGATGGGGCGAAACGTGGTCAGGGGCTCACACCTCCAGTACACTGAAAATTACCGGCGACGGCAGCTATATCCTTTCCGGTATCTCTGGAACCCTCAGTGTCAGCTACAAGGCCACGCTTGACCTGAGCGGCTGGACGAGCGGCGAAATCACCCGTGTGGAGATAAGTAAGCAAGATGGCAATGAAGGCGAGCTTGTTGTTTCGGGAGATATGAAAGGCACCATCGGGAGCTTAGGCTTTTTGAATTGGCCTACAGCCGGCATCAAAACCAAACTGACCGGCGGCACTTACGGTGAAATTAAGATTACGCCTAACTTCAACGGCGGTGAGCCATTCAGCAGTATGCTTGCAAAGGGCTATGCGTTCCAATACACCGCTGGAGAGCATAATGGGAAATTTGTGGAATACAAAGAGAAAGCAGAATACACAGGCGTCCAAACGATTGAAAACGTCAAGGTCGTAAAATGCCCGCACAGCGGCATGGAGCCGGGTGAAGATGGCACAGCGACATGTGCATACTGCAACGCAACCGGCAAGTTCGTAGCTTCGGTGGATGGCGATCTCTATACCGACTGGGATGAGGCTTTCGACGCTTGGCTGGGCGATGGCGAAGTTGATGACAACGGCATCCTGAAGCTGTATACAGATTATACTGCCACTGTGGACAAAGCTACGTGGATCGTTAGTTATCGCCCGAACAATAATACGCTTGATTTGAACGGGCATAAGATGTCGGTTTCTGGCGGCGGCGCGTTCGTGCCCGCCAACAACATGAGCCTGACGATCAAGGATACCAGCGAGAAGAAAACCGGCAAGATCACCAGCATCTTCGTTGATCGCACTGATAGTCAGTGCCTGACGCTCGAGAGCGGCCGTATCGACAGCCTGACGGTACAAAACTGTAATCCAGTCAGCTTCGTCCTCAAGGGCGGCAGCGTCGGCAGTCTGGAGGTAAAAGACTATAAGACCAACGGCATCATGCTCAAGGGCGGCAGCCTCGGCGCGTACACCCTGCCGGCAGGCACCGTGCTGGCGGATATTATGGAGTATAACAACTATTACGCCACAGGCACAAGCCTTGAGAATCGCGCGGATACGGCGACAACCGAAGCAGGATTCGTTATCAAAACGGCCCCTGAGGGTCTGGATTTTGCACCGGGTACTAAGGCGGCGGCGGTTCCCCTTGGCGGCGAGATCCCCTTTGCGGTCACCCCGACCGATTCTGGCCTTGCGGGCGTTTACAAGGTGACATGGTTCCGCAGAACGGATACCACCGCGGTACCGATGATGGACAATAAGGTGACCGGCGTAGACGCCAGCGAAAAGCCGCTGGATGTGTTCTGCGTGATCACGGGGCTGTCGAATGGTTCCGGTAACCCAAAGGTCCTCTGGCAGATGTCCTTCAAGGGCTATCAGCTGACTGTGCAGCCGGCGAATATTTCGGCCGCGGTGGTCACGCTGAACGAAACCAGCTTTGAGTACGATAGAGCGGAAAAAGCGCCAACTGTCTCCAAGGTGGAGCTGAACGGCATAACGTTGACTGAGGGCAAGGACTACACAGTAGATACTATCACGCCGCGGACCGATGCCGGGAACTACACCCTGACGATCACAGCGGTGGACGACAGCAACTACACTGGCACGGCCGAGGCGACTTGGACGATCACGCCCAAGATTGTGGAAGCGACCGTGACGGTCAACGGCGGCCCCTTCACCTATAGCAACGGGGAGACGATCGAGCCCACCGTCACCGTCAAGGACGGCGATACCGAGATCTCTGCGAGTGAGTACACAGTCTCCTACCAAAACAACATCAATGCGGGCACCGCCACCGTGATCATCACGGATAAGGACGGCGGCAACTACACCGTCAGCGGCAGCACGACGTTTGAGATCGGCAAGGCTGACGCGCCGACCGATGTCCCTGACGGCACGCTGACCGTCTACAACCGCAGCGCGCAGACCTACGAGATCGACCTGCTGTCCCTGCTGCCCGAGCGGACTGCGCCCTGCACATACGGCGCGATCATCGGCGGCACGGTCGAGGTCGCACTGAATGACTACTACAAGCCCACGGAAGCGGTGTCGGCCACAGAGACCACGGAGGCTGTCCCGGCCAGCAAGGCTGAGATCAAGGACGGCAAGCTGATCCTGCCCATCCAGAGCGTGAACAGCTCCACGACCGGAGAGATCGGCAACGTGAAGCTCAAGGTCACCACCACCAACTATCAGGACATCGACCTGACCATCGTTGTCAGCGCGGCCAACAAGCCCTCCAGCGGCGGCGGCTCCGGCAGCACCAAGACCGAGACCACCACGAACCCCGACGGCTCCGTCACCAAGACGGAGACCAAGTCCGACGGCACGGTGATCGAGACCACCACGGGCAAGGACGGCTCCACCACCAGGACCGAGACCAAGCCCGACGGCAGCTCCGTGACCGAGCGCAAGGACGCCAGCGGCTCCACCGGCACGGTGAAGACCGACAAGAACGGCGGGACCGAGGCGGACGCGAAGATCAGCGACAAGGCCATCGAGGACACCAAGAAGTCCGGCGAGGCCGTGAAGGTGCCCGTCGAGGTGAAGGCTGGCGAGAGCTCCAACTCCGCCCCCACGGTGAAGATCGATCTGCCTGGGAACGCGGGCGCGACCAAGATCGAGATCCCCGTGGACGGCGTGACCCCCGGCACCGTTGCGGTGATCGTCCACCCCGACGGCACGGAGGAGATCGTGACGGGCTGCACCGTGACGGAGAACGGCGTGCAGCTGACCGTGGACGGCGACACTACGGTGAAGATCCTCGACAACTCCCGGAAGTTCATCGACACCGAAAACCACTGGGCGGAGGGCTATATCGACTTCGTCAGCGCCCGCGGGCTGCTCAGCGGCACGGGGAAGAACATCTTCTCCCCCAACAGCTCCACCACCCGGGCCCAGCTGTGGACGATCCTGGCCCGCAGGGCGGGGGTCGACCCCACCGGCGGCGCTACCTGGTATGAGAAGGGCCAGCTGTGGGCAGTGGGCAACGGCATCTCCGACGGCACGAGCCCCGACAGCAGCATCACCCGCGCCCAGATGGTGACCATGCTGTGGCGCGCGGCGGGCTCCCCCGAGGCGCAGAGCACCAGCAGCTTTACCGATGTTCCTGCGGACAGCTACTATGCGCTGGCGGCGGCGTGGGCCGCTGAGAACGGCATCACCGCCGGCGTGGGCGGCGGCCGGTTCGACCCCAACGCCACCTGCACCCGGGCGCAGATCGCCGTGTTCCTGTGGGCCATGGCGCAGAAGTGATACGATAGACATCCACATATCCCCGGGCGGCCCATCGGCCGCCCGGGATCTTTTCTGGGACGGATCTGAGTCGGAAAATGAACAAATTGAAATATGTTGAAGAAGGGCGGAAATAGATGGGAGCAGCCCTTGCAATTTCAGAAATTCATGGTATTCTGTGTAGGCAAAGAGAGCGCCCCGCGGGGCGGAGATTTGAGAGGGACCCAAGACCATGAACATAAAGAGGAAATGTCTTGCTGTGGCGCTGGCCTGCGCCATGCTGGCCGGCTGCGGCAGACAGAAGGCGGCGCAGCCCGCCGCAAGCTCCGCCGGAGCGTCAGGCAGCGGCGGAACGCAGTCCTCCGCCGCCGTCTCCGGGGCGGAGGAGCCGGCCGGGAGCGGAGCGGCCAGCGTGCCCGCGCCCGCGGGCAGCTCTTCTGCGGGGCAGAAGAGCGATGTGTCTCAGCAGCAGCCGCCGGATCAGTCCGGCCAGGGGCCGGATGTGAGCGCCCAGGGGCCGGATGTGAGCGCCCAGGGGCCGGACACGAGCGGCCAGACCGAGCCCAATACCCAGGGGGGCGACGGCACGGGGGAGCCCTTTGATTTCACCCAGGACGCGCCGGAGACCCCCAGGGTGGACGACGCCTATTTTGCCGACGCCGCCTTTGTGGGGGACTCCCGCACCGACGGCCTGCTGATCTACGGCGGGATCAGGGGCCCGGCCAATCTGACCTCCAACGGCCTGTCCATCTTCCAGCTGGAGGAGAAGAAGGCCCTGACCATCGGCGGAAAGAAGTACACCCTGCTGGAGGCCCTGGCCCTGAAGCAGTACGGCAAGGTCTACCTCTCCCTTGGGGTGAACGAGCTGGGCTATTACGACGACGAGGGGTTCTATGAGTCCTACTGCAGGGCGGTGGACGGCATCCGGGCCTGTCAGCCCGACGCGGTGATCTACATCCAGGGGCTGATCCCCCTGAACGAGAGCGTGATCCGGCAGTCCGGCGGGCGGGACTATCTGAAGAATGACCATCTGCGTATCTACAACGACCTGATGCGCAAGACCGCCCGGGAGAAGAACGTGGTGTTCCTGGATCTGTACTCCGCCTTTGTGGACGAGAACGGGGAGCTGCCCGCCCAGGCCAGCAAGGACGGCGTCCATCTGCGCAAGGACTACTGCCGCCAGTGGATGGACTATCTGCGGACCCACACGGTCAGCCATGACGCCTATCTGGCCGGGCAGGGGACGGGCAGCGGAGAAAGTGAGGAAACAGACGTATGAAAAAGTGGATGTGCGGCCTGCTGGCCGCTGCGATAGGGCTGGCTCTGGCCGCCTGCGGCAGCAAGGAGCCGGAGGTGAAGGCGTGGACGGCCGCGGACGGACAGGCCATCGTGGACAGTGGGGCCTTCTCCGATGAGCTGGACGAGTTGGACGGGGAGACCGCCTGTGCCGTATACGGCCTGGACGCCGCCCAGGTGAAGGAGGACAGCTTCATCCGCCGCTCCGCCGGGGCCACCTGTGAGGAGGCCGCGGTGCTGGTGTTCGATAGCCAGGAGCACGCCCAGGCGGCGGTGTCTGTGCTGGAGGACTATGTGGCCGGCCAGATCGAGGAGAACCGGGACTACCGCCCGGCGGAGCTCCCCAAGCTGGAGAACAAGTGGCTGGAGCAGCGGGGCAGCACCGTCCTGCTGGTGGTGGCCAACGACCTGAAGGCCGCCCAGGACGCGGTGAAATAGGAAAACAAAAACACCGGGCCATCTGGAAAAGATGGCCCGGTGTTTGGTATCAAAAGAGCCCCGGTCCCAAAGGGACCGGGGCTCTTGCTGATCATTGGACATGGGTGTGGTCGTTGATGTGTCTGGAGCAGTAGCAGTAGTAGCCGTTGCACTTGGAGCAGTAGCGGAACTCCATGTCCGGGTCGTCGGCGTCGGTGATGCCGCACACGGCGCACTTGTGCAGGTAGCCCTTGCGCTCCTGCACCTCCTTCTGGGCCTTCTTGAAGTTCACCACCTGGGGGCTGGTGCGGCGGCGCACCTGCTGCCCCTTCCGGCGGAAGAGACTCAGCAGATCGTCCCCGAAGAAGATGAAGTAGTTCAGCAGGGCAACGATGGGGAGGATGGCCCGCAGGATATTGCCCTGGGCCAGATAATAGGCGATGTCGAAGGCGAACAGTCCGGCATCCACATAGGCCAGCCACTTCACCTTCAGGGGGATGATGCCGTACAGAAGTACCCTCATGTCCGGGTACAGGGTGGCGAAGGAGAAGAACATGGACAGGTTCACATAGTACATGTTGGCTGTCTCAAAGTAATAGCCGTTCAGCACCTCGTGCGTGAGGGGGGCGACGGCGTAAGTGATAAAGCCCACGGCCAGATTCAGGACCACGCCCAGGAAGTAGAACATATTGAATCGGGCAGTGCCCCACTGGCGCTCCAGCGCGGTGCCGATCTGATAATAGAAGAAGGTGCTGATCGCGAACAGCAGGCATCGGAGGAACATGCTGCTCTCCCCCGAGGAGATGGGGACGAAAATGAAGGACACCAGCCGCCACACCTGGCCGTGCAGGATCAGCTCGGGGTACAGGCGGGTGAACCAGGAGAAGGCGCCGCTGGTGAGGATGTCCCCCACGAAAACGATCATGCTGCCGATGGCCACATACTTCATCAGCTCAGGGATGCCGAAGTTGGGGTGTTTATAACAGAAGCGGTCCAGCCAGCGGGATACGGCTTTCATGGACAGCCCTCCTTTATCTTTAGAGTCTCGTCAGGAAATACAACGACCATTCTACCCGTTTTTCCGCAAAAAGTCCATGAGCAAAATGTAAACAATGGCCGGGCGGACTTTTCAACCCGGGGGAAACGTGGTAGAATGACACGGCAGAAAGGCGCTTCGGCCCGCGGGGCCGGGGCGCACGAAAAGGAACGGGGTGTTTTCGTATGAAGGGGATCCTCTGGGAACAGCGGGTCAGCGGCGTGGTATCCGCCCTGCTCACGGCGGCGGCGGGGGCCTTCCTGCTGTTCTGGCCCGACCGGTCGGTAGATCTGCTGTGCAGTCTGCTGGGGGCGGCCCTGCTGGTGATCGGCCTGGCTTATGTGCTGGGCTGTCTGGCCCGGCGGCGGGGCAGCGTGCCCATGTGGTTCCTGATCCCGGGGATCATTCTGGCGGCGCTGGGCCTGTGGCTGATGAAAAGCCCCTCGGCGGTGATGACTCTGGTGCAGTATGTCTTTGCCGCCATGCTGATCTTCCACGGCGTTCTGGATGTGCAGGGGGGCATCTCCCTGGCCCGGATGGGCTGGCCCGGCTGGGGCTGGGACCTGCTGCTGGCGGCGCTGACGCTGGTGCTGGGCGGCGTGATCTTCTGCAACCCCATGGGCTCCTTCTCCCTGCTGGTGATGGTCATCGGCGTCTCGCTGATCTTCGACGGCATCAGTGACCTGGTCATCATCGTCGCCCTGGGCCGGGCTGACCGGCGCTTCCGCCTGAATGAGGAGAGCCGGACGGAGGAGCAGCCTCCTGAACAGGACGGCAGCCATGAGTGACCTGCGGGAGGTCGATCTGGAGCGGGGGATGCCCACCGTCGACCAGGCGGTGAAGCAGCTCACCTTCTATCTCCACAACAGCCGGGCCCAGGGCTATAAGGTGCTCAAGCTGATCCACGGCTACGGCTCCTCCGGCACCGGGGGCAGGATCCGGGTGGAGGTGCGGAAGTATCTGGGCCGGCTGGCGGCCCGGGGCGAGGTGAAGGGCTTTATCCCCGGGGAGGAGTTCTCCATTTTTCAGGAGGAGACCCGCCGGGCGCTCCTGCTCTGCGGCGAGCTGCGCCGGGACCGGGACCTGGACCGGCACAACAACGGAGTCACCTTTGTGATCTTATCCGGCGGGCGTTGAAGCGTCCGCCCTTTTTATCATCGTATCGCCGGGGGATACACGGCGGAGGAGGGCTTATGGAAGTCACACAGCATGAGAAAAACGGCGTGATCTACTACGCGTGGGACGAGATGACCGCAGCGGGGGCTGCCCACGGCTTTTCCACCCGCATCGGCGGCGTCTCCGCCGCGCCCATGGATACTTTGAATTTGGGGGCCAACCGGGGGGATGATGTCCGGGCGGTGGAGGAGCATTTCCGCCGCT
>CAVJLQ010000046.1:16823-17392 GCA_963650435.1 Alloprevotella sp.
TGCGGCGCCGTGGGGGCGGACGCGGATGCCCTGGTGAAGAACCACCAGGTACACGGGAAAACGGTGCGCCCGGTCACGGCGGCGGATCGGATGCCCTCCCCGGAGCTGCCGGGCGTGTTCGAGGCGGATGGACTATGCACCGACCGGCGGGGGCTGTGCCTGACGGTGTTCAGCGCCGACTGCACCCCGATCCTGCTGTTCGACCCGGTGAGAAGGGCGGCCGCCGCCGTCCACGCGGGCTGGAGAGGGACGGCCATAGGCGCCGCGGCCCAGGGCGTGGAGCGCATGGCGGCAGAGTATGGCTGTGACCCGGCGAATATTTTGGCGGCCATCGGTCCGTGTATCTCGGTCTGCTGCTTCGAGACCCATCGGGATGTGCCCGACGGCCTGCGCACCGGCATGGGACAGGAGGCGGAGGCGTTCATCCACCCGCTGCCCAGGGGCGAGAAGTATATGGTGGACCTGAAGGGGGCCAATGCCCGCTGGCTGGAGCGGGCGGGGGTGAGAGCGGGGCATATCGCGGTCTGCCCGGCCTGCACCGCCTGCGATCCGGAGCGCTTATGGTCCCA
>CAVJLQ010000047.1:0-14601 GCA_963650435.1 Alloprevotella sp.
GCCCGGAGTGGACGGCATGCTGTTCGACTTGGGGGTGTCCTCGCCCCAGCTGGACGACGGCTCCCGGGGCTTCTCCTATATGGCGGACGCCCCCCTGGACATGCGCATGGACCGCAGCGAGGGGCTGACGGCCGCCGACGTGGTGAACACCTGGCCCCAGGAGGAGCTGAAACGCATCCTGTTCCAGTACGGCGAGGAGCGCTACGCCCCCCTGATCGCCGCGGCCATCGTCCGCCGGCGGGAGCAAAAGCCCATCGCCACCACGCTGGAGCTGGTGGACGTGATCAAAGGCGCCATGCCCGGCAGGGCGCTGAAGGAGAAGCAGCACCCCGCCAAGCGCTCCTTCCAGGCCATCCGCATCGCGGTGAACGACGAGCTGGCCAGCGTGGAGCGGATGATAAAGGGCGCGGTGCCCAAGCTGAACCGGGGCGGCCGCCTGGTGGTGATCACCTTCCACTCGTTGGAGGACCGCATCGTCAAGACCGGCCTGGCGGAGTTCGCCAAGGGCTGCATCTGTCCGCCGGACTTCCCCGTGTGCGTATGCGGGCGGACGCCGGACATCAGATCAGTGAACAAAAAACCGATCCTCCCCACGCAGCGGGAGGTGGAAGAGAACCCCCGTGCCCGCAGCGCCAAGCTGCGGGTGGCGGAAAAGCTGAAAGACCCCATTTGACCAAAGACAGGAGCGAGGAGCCATGGCAGAGCGCCGGCGTGCATCCACACAATATCATACCTATGGCAGCGTGGCCTACGCTCCCGCTTACGACGGCTCCGCCGTCCGTGTTCCCCGCCGGGAGGAGGACGTCCGGTACGCCCCCCGTCCCCGCCATCAGGAGCAGGAACGTGCCCTGACCCGCACCCAGGTGCAGGTGCGTCCGGCGGGCGCGGTGGCCCCCTTCGCCGTGATCGGCTTTCTGGCGGTGGGCATTTTTGCCGCCCTGCTGCTGTACAGCTACGCCCAGTTCGCCGTGATCAACGACCGGGTCATCACCGCCCGGGGGGACCTGAACAGCCTTCAGACGGAGTATGCCGCTCTCTCCGCCCAGTATGAGCAGGCGTTCGACGTGCAGCATATCCAGGACACGGTGGGGGACGAGATGGTGCGGCCCAGCCAGGACCAGGTGGTCTATCTGGACCTGTCGGAGCCCGACACCGTCACCGTCTATCAGCAGAGCGAGGGCGGCGGACTGTCCGGCCTGCTGGCTAAGCTGGGTGCCCTGGCGGGCGATGTGATCGAATATTTCCGCTGAAGATCACATACAGTGCAAAACGAAAGACAGAGATATGGACACAGTGAGGGCGCAAGAAAATGCTTTTCTTGCGCCCTGCGGTTTCCGTAAGAGCAAAAAGAAAGGAGGGCGTATCAGTGGAGGGGAACGAGAGAAGGAACAGCCGGCGCTCCGGCTCCAAGCGCCAGGTGTTCTGGCGCACGGTGATCCTGATGGCGGTGTGCAGCGCGGGCTTCTTCATCCCCCTGCTGGCCCGCCTGTTCCAGATCACCATCCTTGACCACGACGAGTATCAGGCCCGGGCCGCCCGGCAGCGGGCCGCCACGGTGCAGGTCTCGGCCAGCCGGGGAGAGATATTGGATGCCAACGGCAACGTGCTGGCCGTGTCCGCCACGGTCTACAACCTGATCCTGTCCCCCCTGGACCTGGTGAACAGCGTGAGCAAGGCCAAGTTCACCAAGGGGGAGGTGCTGGACGAGGCGGCCTATCAGGGCGAGATCGACCGCCGCCGCGCCGCCGCGGTAGACGGTCTGTGCGCCCTGTTCCCGGATATGGACCGGGAGAAGCTGGCTGCCCGGATGGAGAAGACCTACTCCCAGTATGAGGTGCTGCGCACCAAGATCGAAGCGGAGGATGCCCAGAAGGTGCGGGAGCTGCTGACTGAGTTGAAGTGCAGCAGCTACCTGTACCTGACCCCGGATACCAAGCGGTATTACCCCTACGGCGCCCTGGCCAGTCAGGCCCTGGGCTTTACCAACGCCAACGGCGGCGCCTACGGGCTTGAGGCGTACTACAACGACCTGCTGGAGGGGGACCCCGGCTGGGTGCTCACCGAGCGCACCGGCCGCGGCATCGAGATGTACAGCAGCTATGCCGACTACATCGACGCCGCCAACGGCTATACCCTGAAGCTCTCTCTGGACGACACCATCCAGGCCTATGCCGAAAAGGCGCTGGAGGAGGGCATCAAGGCCTATGACATCCAGAACGGCGCCTTCTGCATCGTGATGGACCCCAATACTGCGGAGATCAAGGCCATTGCCAGCGCCCCGGAGTTCGACCCCAACGACTACTCCTCGGTGACCGACGAGCGGCTGCTGGCCAAGGCGGAGGCCGCGGTGCCCGGGATCTATGAAGCGCTGAAGGCGGACAACACGGAGAACAAGACGGAGGAGGAGCTCCAGTCCGCCGCCCGGAGCCAGGCCCTGGCCAACGCCCAGTTCACCATGTGGAGCAACAAGGCCATCAACGAGCCCTACGAGCCCGGCTCCACCTTCAAGGCGGTGGTGCTGGCCGCCGCCCTGGAGGAGGGCGTGGTCAGCGAGACGGATACTTTTTACTGCTCCGGCTCCTATAAGGTGCCCGGGTGGAGCAAGCCCATCAGCTGCTCTAAGCACAGCGGCCACGGCACCCAGACTCTGGCCCAGGCGGTGCAGAACTCCTGCAACCCCGCCTTTATGCAGATCGGCCAGCGGCTGGGGATCGAGAAGTTCTATGAGTATTTCGAGGCCTTCGGGCTGAAGGAACAGACCGGCGTGGACCTGCCCGGCGAGGGGGTCAGCCAGGTGTGGGATAAGTCCGCCATGACCACTGTGGACCTGGCGGTGGGCTCCTTCGGCCAGCGCTTCAAGATCACCCCCTTACAGAATATCCGGGCCTTCTCCGCCGTGATCAACGGCGGCTACCTGCTCACCCCCCACGTGGTGCAGTCGGTGATGCAGGACGACACCGTGGTGGAGAGCACCGAGACCGAGGTGGTGCGCCAGGTCGTCAGCCAGGAGACCAGCGACACCTGCCGGAAGATCCTGGAGAGCGTGGTGTCAGAGGGCACCGGCGGCAACGCCTATGTGGCGGGCTACCGCATCGGGGGCAAGACGGGCACGTCGGAGACCGAGGTGGACGGCGAGGTCATCGTCTCCTTTATGGGCTTTGCCCCCGCCGACGACCCCCAGGTCATTGTCCTGCTGGCCTATGACCGGCCCAAGCGCTCCTCCCCCGGCAGCAACTACGGCACCACCGGGGTGTATATCAGCGGCGGCAACATGGCCGCCAAGCAGGCGGGCAAGCTGATCGCCAACATTCTGGACTACATGGGCGTGGAGAAGACCTACACCCGGGATGAGTCCGCCGCCGTGGATGTACAGACCCCCGGCGTTACCGGCATGACGGTCAATGATGCAGCCGCCGCCCTGGAGAAGAAGGGACTGAAATACCGCACCGTGGGCCAGGGGGACACTGTGACCACCCAGATCCCCGCCAAGGGCGCCGCGGTGCCCGGCGGCTCCGCCATCATCCTGTATCTGGGGGATGCCGCCCCGGAGGAGAGCGCCCAGGTGCCCGACGTGACGGGCATGGGGTATGACGCCGCCCGGGCCAAGCTGGAGGGCGCAGGCTTCTTCATGCGGGCCGGGGGGACCAACACCTTCTACGGCAGCGCCTCCAAGGCCAGCGGACAGAGCGTGGCCGGAGGGGAGAGCGCCCCTCTGGGCACGGTGATCGACGTGCAGTTCACCAATGTGGTGGAGGACGGCTGGGTGAATACCGGCTGAGCATATCCCTTTCCCAGCAAGGAAAATCAAAGAGAATGAAACCCGCCCATGAGGGGTGATACTGTGAAGCTGTACGATCTTTTGAACGGCGTGCCCCTCACCGGGGCGAGTATCGACCAAAATATGGAAATTACTTCCATAACCAGTGACAGCCGGAGGGCGCAGCCCGGGGCACTGTTTGCCGCCCTGCCCGGAGAGCGGGACGACGGGAACCGCCACATCCGGGAGGCGCTGGACAGGGGCGCGGCGGCGGTGCTGTGCTCCGCGCCGCCCCCGTGGGACGGCCCGTGGCTGACGGCGGAGGAGCCCCGCCTGTCCATGGCCCGGATCTGCGCCAACTGGTTCGGGCGGCCGGGGGATGAGATGACCCTGATCGCCGTCACCGGCACCAACGGCAAGACCACCACCACCAACCTGATCCGGGAGCTGCTGCAGGGCGCCCTGCATACCAGGGTGGGCCTGATCGGCACCAACCGCTATGTGGTGGGGCAGCGGGAGCTGCCCGCCGACCGCACCACGCCGGACTGCTATGAGCTGCAGCACCTGCTGCGGCAGATGGCGGACGAGGGCTGCACCCATGTGGTGATGGAGGCGTCCTCCCACGCGCTGGTGCAGCACCGGCTGGAGGGTCTGACCTTTCAGGCGGGGGTGTTCACCAACCTGACCCAGGACCACCTGGATTATCACCGGACCATGGAGGAGTACCGCCTGGCCAAGGGGCTGCTGTTCCGGCAGTGCCGCCGGGGGGTGCTCAATCTGGACGACGAGGCGGGGCGCTGGTATTTGCAGCATATCTCCTGCCCCGCCTTTACCTACTCCGAGCGGCGGGACGCCGCCCACCTCACCGCCCACGGCCTGCGCCTCTGTCCCGAGCATGTGGAGTTCGAGGCGGTCACCGTGGACGAGATCGCCCATGTCTGCCTGCCGATCCCCGGGGGCTTTTCGGTGTACAACGCCCTGGCGGCCCTGTCCGCCGGCCTGTGCCTGGGGCTGAAGCTGAAGGACATGGCCCCTGTGCTGGCCACCGTGAAGGGGGTCAAGGGCAGGGTGGAGGTGGTCCCTGTCCCCGCGCCCTATACCGTGGTCATCGACTACGCCCACTCCCCCAACGCTCTGGAGAACATCCTGACCACCGCCCGGGACTTTACCCGGGGGCGGCTGATCTGCGTGTTCGGCTGCGGCGGAGACCGGGACCGAACCAAGCGGCCCATCATGGGCGGCGTGGCGGAGAGCATGGCTGACGCGGCGGTGGTCACCTCCGACAACCCCCGCGGGGAGGAGCCCATGGCCATCATCCGGGAGATCCTGTCCGGCATGGAGCACCAGCCGGCCCATGTGGAGCCCGACCGGCGAAAGGCCATCGCCTGGGCACTGGAGCACGGGCAGCCGGGAGACGTGATCGTTCTGGCCGGCAAGGGCCACGAGACCTATCAGGAACTGGCCGGCGGAAGGGTCCATCTGGACGAGCGGGAGGTCATCCGGGATTGGTTCGCCGCCCGGGAAATGGAGAAAAAAGGACTGGAGATCCCGCCATCGGCGTAGTATAATATCATCCCTGCGTTATACCTGAGAAAGAGACCGTGGAGGTTTTCCCTATGATGTACGTTTTAAGCTTTATCGTATCCTTCGGCGTGGCCCTGATCGCGGGGCGCATCCTGATCCCGGTGCTGCACCGGCTGAAGGCCGGCCAGTCCATCCGGGAGGACGGCCCCACCTGGCATATGAACAAGCAGGGCACCCCCACCATGGGCGGCATCATGTTCATCCTGTCCATCGCTGTGGCCATAGGGGCGGCGGGCTGGAGCCTGCTGGGGGAGGGAAAGCTGGACATGGTGTTTGTCTTCCTGTTCGCCCTGGTGTTCGGCGTCATCGGCTTTATCGACGACTTTCAGAAGCTGCGCCACCACGCCAACGAGGGGCTGACCGCCCCCCAGAAGTTCCTGCTGCAGCTGGCGGCGGCGGTGCTGTTCCTGGTGCTGCTGCGCCGCTCCGGTGCGGTGACTCCCGACCTCTATATCCCCTTCTTCAACGTGGAGTTCGTGGGCATCCCCTGGCCCGTTTACATGGTCTTCGCCGTGTTCGTCATCGTGGCTACGGTGAACGCCGTCAACCTGACTGACGGGGTGGACGGACTGTCCTCCGGCGTCACCATCCCCGTGGCCCTGTTCTATACGGCGGTGTCCGCCTGGTACGGGCGGGACGACATCGGCCTGTTGTCCGCCGCCCTGGCCGGGGGGCTGGCCGCCTTCCTGATCTACAATTTCCACCCCGCCAAGGTGTTCATGGGGGACACGGGGTCCCTCTTCCTGGGGGGCATGGTATGCGGCCTGGCCTTTGCCCTGAATATGCCCCTGATCATCCCCGTGGTGGGGCTGGTGTATGTGGCGGAGACCCTGTCTGACATCATCCAGGTGGTATACTTCAAAAAGACCGGGGGCAAGCGCTTTTTCCGCATGGCCCCCCTGCACCACCACTTTGAGCTGGGCGGCTGGAGCGAGACCAAGCTGTTCTGCGTGTTCTCCGGCGTGACCCTGGTGCTGTGTGTGCTGGGCTTCCTGGGCGTGATGAACCGCTACCCCGTTTAAGACCGAAAAACCTGCTGGAGAGGAGGGACGCCCGTGCCCCGGAAAGCACCCCGCGACTATACCATGGAGGAACAGCTGGCCCGGGGGCCGCTGGATCTGCCCTTCCTCATGCTGACCATGATGCTGCTGGGCATCGGGCTGGTGATGATGTTCTCCGCCTCTTACGCGGTGGCCTACTACGATCCCCAGGTCAGCTCCCCCTATTTTTACATCAAGCGGCAGGCGACCTTTGCCGTGGGCGGCGTCATCATTATGATGATCGTGTCCCACATCAACTACCAGAACTTCCGCTGGCTGTCGGTGCCCGCCATCGCGGGATCTATCCTTCTGCTGATCCTGGTGTATACCCCTCTGGGCGTGGAGGAGAACAACGCCCGGCGGTGGCTGAAGATCGGCATCCGCTTTCAGCCCTCTGAGATCGCCAAGGTGGCGGTGATCCTATTTTTCGCCGCCATGCTGTGCAAGCGGGACACCAGAAAGCCGCGGCACTGGAAAAACCGCACGCTGGGGGGGCGCATCCTGAACTTTCTGGAGCGGATCGGGTTTATCGAGCTGGTGCCCTATGGGGCCATCCTGATGATCATCGCCCTGCTGGTGGTGAAGCAGCCCCACCTGTCCGGCACCCTGCTGATCTTGGCGGGGGGCGCCTCCGTGCTGTTTGCCGCGGGCATCCACTGGGGCTGGTTCGCCGCGGGCATCACCTTTGTGTCCGCCGCGGTGTGGTGGATCATCACCCACACCGCCTATATGACCGACCGGATAAACCTGTGGCTGGACCCCTGGGCCGACTTCCGGGGGAACGGCTGGCAGACCTGCCAATCCCTGCTGGCCATGGGCTCCGGCGGCCTGTTCGGCGTGGGCCTGGGCAACAGCAAGGGCAAGTTCGACTATGTGTCGGAGTCGGAGAACGACTTTGTGTTCTCCATCCTGGTGGAGGAGCTGGGCTATATCGGCGGGGCCATCGTGCTCATCCTGTTCGCCATGCTCATCCTGCGGGGGTACTGGCTGGCTCTCCACGCCCGGGATAAGTTCGGTACCCTGACCACCGTGGGCATCATCACCCTGCTGGCGGTGCAGGTGTTCCTGAACATCGGCGTGGTCACCAACCTGATCCCCAACACCGGCATCTCTTTGCCCTTCTTCAGCTTCGGCGGAACGGCGCTGGTGATACAATTGGCGGAGATGGGGATCGTGCTGAGCGTATCCCGGCAGATCCCGCCGGTGAAGCAAGACTGATCACATAAGCGAGGTGTCAGATATGAATATACTCTTTACCTGCGGCGGGACCGCCGGCCATGTGAACCCGGCGGTGGCACTGGCCCACATCTTCCAGCAGCGGCAGCCCGGCACCCGGGTGCTGTTCGTGGGGGCGGACGGCGGGATGGAGACCCGCCTTGTGCCCAAGGAGGGCTACCGCATCGAGACGGTGACCATCACCAACTTCCACCGTTCCCTGGCCCCGGCGGACATCGCCCACAATCTGGGTACGCTCATCAATATGCAGAAGTCCCGGGGGCAGGCCAAGGCCATTTTGGATGAGTTCAAGCCCGACCTGGTGGTGGGCACGGGGGGCTATGCCTCCTACCCCGTGGTGAACGCGGCGGCCAAGCGGGGCATCCCCACCGCCGTGCACGAGTCCAACGCTGTGCCCGGCCTGACAACCAAGGCCCTGTCCAAGGTGGTGGACCGGGTGATGGTGGGCTTTGAGGAGAGCCGCGCCCACTACGACGACCCCTCCAAGGTAGTAGTTACCGGAACGCCGGTGCGGGGGGACTTCTTCAAGTACACCCGGCAGCAGGCCCGGGAGCAGCTGGGTCTGACCGACGACCGGCCCCTGCTGCTGTCCTACTGGGGCTCCCTGGGGGCGGAGGCCATGAATCGCCAGATGGTGGACTTCATCGCTCAGGAGTGCTACGCCGGCGCCCCCTGGCACCATATCCACGGCGCCGGCCGGGACTACAGCTGGATGACCGAGGAGATCGCCCGCAAGGGGCTGAAGCTGGAGGGCAGCGGCATCGAGGTGCGGGAGTATATCTATGACATGCCCCTGGTCATGGCCGCCGCCGACCTGGTCTTGTGCCGGGCGGGGGCCTCTACGATCTCGGAGCTGACCGCCATCGCAAAGCCCTCGATCCTTGTGCCCTCCCCCAACGTCACCGCCAACCACCAGGAGAAGAACGCCCGGGTGCTGGCCGACCAGGGGGCGGCCCGGCTGCTGCTGGAGAAGGACTGCGTGGGGGACACCCTGTATACCGCCGCGGAGTCCCTGCTGCGGGATAAGCCCCGGCGGGACGGCATGGTGCGCGCCCTGAACAGCATGGCCGTGCCCGACGCGGGGGAGAAGATCTATGAGACCCTGATGGAGATCGTGAAGTAAACGGTCGTAAAGCGCTTACCGCCCGTGCCGGCCGATTCGGCAGGGGCAGAGCCCTTGCCCTGCGGATCCTGAATATCACGTTCCGCAGATCTGTACAGCGGGCGGATGAGGCCGACTCCCCCTGTCAGGGGGAGATGGCCGAAGGCCAGAGGGGGTAGGGATCATCCGCCCCTACGGTGTGTAACGTCATCTCTCATAGGGGCCCGCTGTCCTCAGCGGCCCGTGGGCGGCCAAAGGCCGCCCCTACATCGTCGTCGCCAACGCCGTATCCCTCGCTGCGGTCCATCCGTGCTGCTCACAACGGCTCAACGTTTGACATAGGATAGCCCAAATCTGAGTCAATGGAGGCTATCCCATGAGTTTTTATGAAATCACCGGCGGGCGGCCGCTGGAGGGAGCGGTGGCCGTTCAGGGGGCCAAGAACAGCGTGCTGCCCATTCTGACGGCGGCCCTTCTGGCCCCCGGGGTCAGCGTGATCCACAACTGTCCCGACCTGACCGACGTAAACGCCGCCATAGACATTCTGCGCCTTCTGGGGTGCAGCGTGACCCGGGAGGGGGACACGGTGACCATCAACGCCGCGAGCCCCGTCCCGGCGGCCATCCCCGAGCGGCTGAGCCGGGAGCTGCGCTCCTCGGTGATCTTCATGGGGGCCGTCCTGTCCCGCATGGGGGCGGGGGAGCTGGCCTATCCCGGGGGCTGCGACCTGGGCCCCCGGCCTATCGACCTGCATCTGTCCGCCCTGCGGATGCTGGGGGCGGATATCCGGGAGGAGCGGGGCAGCCTGCACTTCGCCTGGGGCCGCTGGCCCCGGGGGAGGGAGGTGTGCCTGGCTCTGCCCAGCGTGGGAGCCACGGAGAACGCCATGCTGGCCGCCTGCGGCTGTCCAGGGGTGACCACCATCGTGGGGGCCGCCCGTGAGCCGGAGATCGTGGACCTGGCCCGGTTCCTGGCCGCCATGGGGGCGGACATCGCCGGAGCGGGGGAGAGCACCATTGTCATCCGGGGCGGGAAGGCCCTGTTCCCCGCCCGGTATACCGTGATGGGGGACCGCATCGCCGGGGCCACCTACTTATGCGCGGCGGCTGCCGCCGGGGGCGAGATCGAGGTCACCGGCGTGCAGGGGGAGCATCTGTCCGTCCTGCTGTCCATACTGGAGGAGGCCGGGTGCATCGTCTACGCCGACCGGGAGCGCATCTGCCTGCGGTCCGACGGACTGCTGGAGGGGGTCAGCCCCGTGCGCACCGGGCCCTATCCCGCCTTCCCCACGGACTGTCAGCCCCTGCTCATGGCCGCTCTGGCCGGGGGGAGCGGCAGCACCATTTTTGTGGAGAATATGTTTGAGAGCCGCTACCGCCATGTGAACGAGCTGGAGCGCATGGGGGCGGACATCCGGGTGGACGGCCGGGTGGCGGTGGTGCGGGGCCGGGGCGGCCTGCACGGGGCCAGCGTCCGCAGCACCGACCTGCGGGGCGGGGCGGCCCTGGTGATCGCCGCCCTGAGCGCCCGGGGCACCAGCCAGATCCACGACCTGCGGCACATCCGCCGGGGCTACGCGGGATTGGAGCGGGACCTGTCCGCCCTGGGGGCGGACATCCGGCTGGAGCCGTAAGGGCGGCCGGACAATAACTTTACAGGAGACAGCGCTATGGCATCATCGAGAAACAGCAGAAGACGGAGAAGGGGCAGGGGCCTGGGCGGCGCCCTGCTGCGCCTTCTGTGCCTGCTGGCCCTTGGCGCGGCGCTGTATTTCGGGGCCACCGTGTTCTTTCAGGTGGAGACGGTGACTGTATCCGGCAACAGCCGGTACACCCAGGGGCAGATCGTGCAGGCCGCCGGCATCCAGACCGGCGACAACCTGTTCCGCATGAACAAAAACCGCATGATCCAGGACGTGCTGCAGAAGCTGCCCTATATCGAAACGCTGACCATCCGCCGCAGCTACCCCAATGCCGTGGTCATCCAGGTGCGGGAGTGGGCCGCCGCGGCCCGGGTGGAGAGGCCCGGCGCCCGGCCCGACTATGTGGACGAGACGGCGGAGCTGGCCCAGGACGACTGGCTGATCAGTGTAGGCGGCAAGCTGCTGGAGAGCGGCGGCGGGGACGGCGCCGCCATCCCGGTGTCCGGCCTGACGGCCATCGCCCCCCGGGCGGGCACGGCCCTGGCCGTGCCCCGGGAGGAGCAGGGCAAGCTGTCCGGCCTGCTGGCCCTGCTCCAGGCTCTGGAGCAGCGGGAGGAGACCGCCCGGGTGAGCCAGATCGACGTGAGCTCCGCCTCTTATATGCTGCTGCGGTACGACGGGCGCTTTACGGTGAAGATGTCCTACTCCAAGGATATGGACTATCAGCTGCGGGTGCTGGCCCAGGTGGCGGAGGATCAGCCGGAGGGGAAAACGGGCACGGTGGACCTGACCCAGAAGGACTATGCCGCGGCCTTTGACGAGGACTGAGCCCGGAGGGGAGAAAAAGGGAAAGTTTTGTCAAACGGCGCTTTTTCTCTTGACCTGCCCGGGAAAGAGCGATACAATGACACAAGATGTAGCGTTGAGCTGCGGGCCCGGGTACGCCGGTCATGGCCTTTGCCCGGGTCCAGTTTTTACATAGGAGGAGCGACAATGGCCTTCGGATTGGATATGGGTCCCGATAATGTAGTAAATATCAAGGTGATCGGCGTGGGCGGCGGCGGCAACAACGTGGTCAACCGCATGGTACGCACCGGCACCAAGGGCGTGGATTTCATCGCCGTCAATACCGATAAGCAGGCGCTGGCCGTGTCCAGCGCGACCTATAAGATCCAGATCGGCGAGAAGCTGACCAACGGCCAGGGCGCGGGCTCTGACCCCGAGGTGGGCCGCAAGTCCGCCGAGGAGAACCGCACCCAGATCTCCAAGGCGCTGGAGGATGCCGATATGGTGTTCATCACCGCCGGTATGGGCGGCGGCACCGGCACCGGCGCGGCCCCCATCGTGGCCGACATCGCCAAGGAGCTGGGCATCCTCACCGTGGGCGTGGTCACCAAGCCCTTCCGGTTCGAGGGCGGCCGCCGCATGAAGCAGGCCGAGGCCGGCATCGCCGAGCTGCGCAACAAGGTGGACTCCCTGGTCATCATCCCCAACGAGCGGCTGAAGCTGGCCACCGACCAGAAGATCACCATGCTCAATGCCTTCGAGATCGCCGACGACGTGCTGCAGCAGGCCGTCCAGTCCATCTCCGATCTGATCAAGAACACTGGGTTCATCAACCTGGACTTTGCCGACGTGTCCGCCGTGATGAAGGACGCCGGCCGCGCCCATATGGGCGTGGGCCGCGCCGCCGGCAAGAACAAGGCCGAGGAGGCCGCCCGCATGGCCGTGTCCAGCCCCCTGCTGGAGACGTCTATCAACGGCGCCCGGGGCGTGCTAATCAACGTGACCGGCTCTATGGACATCGGCCTGGAGGAGGTGGAGACCGCCGCCACCCTGGTGCAGGAGGCCGCCCACCCCGATGTGAACCTGATTTTCGGCGCCTCCTTCGACGAGGAGCTGGAGGACGAGATCCGGGTCACCGTTATCGCCACCGGCTTCGACGAGGAGCCCCAGCAGCCCGCCGCCCCCGTGGTGAAGGCTGCCCCTGCCGCTCCTGCCCAGCCGCAGGCTCCCGCGGAGCAGCCCGCCGCCCCTGCCGAGCCCGAGGCCGCCCCCGCTGCTCAGCCTGAGCCGGAGAAGGCCGCCCCCGTCAGCGACGAGGACTGGGACATCCTGCAGAAGATCTTCAGCAAGAAGCACTAAAACGTCATCAAAAAGCACCCCGGCCGCTATGCGGCCGGGGTGCTTTTCTTCAGAAGAGATTCAGTGCTTTCTGTTTTTGTGGTACAGGTAGTCCATGCCCTTCAGCAGCAGGTCCTTCTCCTGGATCATCTCCCGCTGGCACAGGGGCACCACGAACTGGGAGATGCCTCCGGTAGCAATCACGGTGGCGGGCTCGCCCAGCTCCGCCTCGAAACGGCGGATCATGCCGTCCAGGGCGTCAGCGGCGGAGAACATGACCCCTGCCCGGATGGCGTCCACCGTGTTTTTGCAGATGGCCTGCTTGGGGCGGTCCAGCTGGATGCCGGGCAGCAGTGCGGTGTTGTTGGTCAGGCTCTCGGCGGACACCCGCACGCCGGGGATGACCACGCCGCCCAGATAGGTGTTGCCCCTGCCGATGGCGCACACGGTGGTGGCGGTGCCCATGTCGATGAGGATCAGGGGGGGCTCATACTCCTGAATGGCGGCCACGGCGGCCACGATCAGGTCGCTGCCCACCGAGGCGGGGTCGTCCATCTGGATGTTCAGGCCGGTCTTGATGCCGGGGCCCACCACCATGGGCTCCCGGTGGGTCAGCTTCATGATGCCGGTGCGCACGGAGTTGAACACGGGGGGCACCACGGAGGAGATGATGGCGTCGCCGATCTCCTCCAGGTCCGCGTGGAACAGGGTGAGGATGGAGTTGATCTCCGCGGCGTACTGGTCGGAGGTCTTGATGGGGTCGGTGGCGATTCGGGCCTCGAATACGATCTGGCCGTTTCGGATGCCGCCGATGACGATATTGGTGTTGCCGATGTCGATGGCAAGAAGCATAGGATCCACCTCGTGTATACGGCGGAAAGCCGCCGAAAAGTTGGGTACATTATACAGGAGAACGGCGGGAAATGCAAGGGCGGAGCGAGAAAAGCCCCCGCCCGGCGCCCTCTGGTACAAATCCACAAGGAAGGCGGCCCGGCGTCCCCCGGAACTGCCCGTTTCGGAAAAAAACGGAAAAAGAGAAATTTGGGCTTGCATTTTGCGGAGCGCTCTGGTATGATAGGCCAGAAATTGAGGAAGGGAGTGACAGGCATGGCTGCTGTGTGCAACACGGTGTGGCGTTTGGACAGCGGTCGGGTCAGTCTTTCTCTTTTCCCGTTTTTCTTTTGATCGACAATCACGTTGTGATTGTCTTTTTTTTGGGCTTTTGCCCCGAGGGTACGTAAAAAGAAGCAGAAGTGAAGGGAGAAACGAAAATGAATCAGAACGAAGCGATCTATGACGCCCGCAAGCTGGGCACGCCCAAGATGCTGGTCCTGGGCCTGCAGCACCTGTTTGCCATGTTCGGCGCCACGGTGCTGGTGCCCATCCTGGTCAGCGGCTACGGCCTGCCCCTGTCCATCCAGACCACCCTGCTGTTCGCCGGTCTGGGCACGCTGCTGTTCCACGTATGCACCAAGCTGAAGGTGCCCGCTTTCCTGGGCTCCTCCTTCGCCTATCTGGGCGGCTTCGAGACGGTGGCTAAGCTGGACTCCGGCAAATACGCCGCCATGAGCGGGGACGAGAAGCTGGCCTACGCCCTGGGCGGCATCGTGGTGGCCGGCCTGCTGTATCTGGTGCTGGCCCTGCTGTTCAAGCTGCTGGGCGCCAAGACGGTCATGCGCTACTTCCCCCCCATCGTCACCGGCCCCATGATCGTGATGATCGGCCTGAACCTGGCCGGCTCCGCCATCAATAACGCCCAGACCTGCTGGTGGCTGGCTCTGGTGGCCATGGGCATCATCGTGGTGGCCAACATCTGGGGCAAGGGCATGGTAAAGATCATCCCCATCCTGCTGGGCGTGGTGGGCTCCTACCTTGTGGCCCTGGTCGCCAACGCCATGGGCGCCACCGCGGTGAGCGCCGCGGGCGAGGTGGTCCCCCTGATCGACTTCTCCGGTGTGGCCGCCGCTGACCTGGTGGGCCTGCAGAAGTTCGTCATCGCCAAGTTCGACCTGACCTCCATCCTGGTCATGGCCCCCATCGCCATCGCCGCCATGATGGAGCACATCGGCGACATCTCCGCCATCTCCTCCACCACCGGCAAGAACTTCATCGAGGA
>CAVJLQ010000048.1:0-2418 GCA_963650435.1 Alloprevotella sp.
CCCCTACAAAAAAGCACGAACGCTACGCGCCGCAGGGGCGGCCTTTGGCCGCCCGCCAAGCCTTCCCCCCTGAGGGGGGAAGCCTGTGAAACACCCCGCAAAGCCTTTCCCACTCAGGGGGGGAAGGTGGTCCATAGGGCCAGATAAGGGGGCTACATTGCGGCGCTTTGCCGTAGGGCAAGGGCTCTGCCCTTGCCGACCTATGGATCGCGGCCCTTTCACAAGGGGGCCTTGAGACGGGCGGATAATATCCGCCCCTACAAAATGTTACGGGCGATAGAGACCGTAGGGGCGGCCTGCGGCCGCCCGGCCCTCTTGCGGCGCGCCGGGTCGTCGCGCCCTACGCATGGGGAGAAAAATCTCCGGCACGACCCCCGACACCCCAGAACAAACTCCAATCCACAGTGACGAAAGGAACCACCAAAATGAACGAATTCAAAGGCAGTCAGAACTATGTGGCCTCGGAGGAGCTGCTCCGGGCGGCCAACATCGCCATGGTGCTGGGCAAGCCCCTGCTGATCAAGGGGGAGCCGGGCACGGGCAAGACCATGCTGGCCGAGGCCATCGCCCAGTCCCTGAACAAGCGGCTGATCATCTGGAACATCAAGTCCACCACCAAGGCCCAGGACGGCCTGTACGTCTACGACGTGGTGCAGCGGCTGTACGACAGCCAGTTCGGCGGCCAGGGGGTGGACGACATCGCCAAGTACGTCAAGCTGGGCAAGCTGGGGGAGGCCTTCACCGCCGACGAGCAGGTGGTGCTGCTGATCGACGAGATCGACAAGGCCGACCTGGAGTTCCCCAACGACCTGCTGTGGGAGCTGGACCGCATGGAGTTCCACATCCCTGAGACCAAGCAGACCGTCACCGCCAGGCACCGCCCGGTGGTGATCATCACCTCCAACGCGGAGAAGGAGCTGCCCGACGCCTTCCTGCGCCGGTGCGTGTTCCACTATATCGAGTTCCCGGACAAGGAGCTCATGGCCCAGATCGTCCGGGTGCACTACCCCGACCTGGACCAGCGCCTGCTGGACCAGGTGCTGGAGGCCTTCTACCGCATCCGCCAGCTGCCCCAGGTGAAGAAGAAGCCCTCCACCAGCGAGATCCTGGACTGGCTCCAGGCCCTGACCTGGGGGGGCGTGGACCCCGCCCGGGTGGTGAAGGAGGTGCCCTATCTGGGGGTGCTGCTGAAGAAGAACGAGGACATGGACGCCATGCGCCGGGTGTGGCGGTGAGCCATGTTTGAGGACTTTCTCTACCTGCTCCGCCGGTACGGGCTGAAGGTGTCCCTCACCGAGTGGATGGCCCTGATGGAGGGGCTGGACAAGGGGCTGCACGGCGCCAGCTTCACCGGGTTCTACTACCTGTGCCGCTGCCTGCTGGTGAAGAGCGAGGCGGACTTCGACCGCTTCGACCGGGCCTTTTTGGAGTATTTCAAGGACGTCCCCTTCCAGCAGGAGGTGTCCCAGGAGCTGCTGGACTGGCTGGACCGGCCGGACACCCTGCTGGACCACGCCAACTGGGACGAGGAGCAGGCCCTGAAGAACCTGGGCCTGTCCGAGGACGAGATCGAGCGGATGCTGCGCGAGCGCATGGCCGAGCAGAAGGAGGAGCACAACGGCGGCAGCTACTGGGTGGGCACCCACGGCATGTCCGTGTTCGGCAACTCCGGCCTGTCCCCCACCGGCATCCGGGTGGGGGGCGAGAGCCAGTACAAGCGGGCCTTCCGTGTGGCGGGGGAGCGGCGCTTCCGGGACTTCCGGGGGGACAACACCCTGGACACCCGCCAGCTCCAGGTGGCCCTGCGGAAGCTGCGGCAGTTCTCCGGCCTGGTGGATCTGCCCCCCACGGAGTTCGACGTGGACAACACCATTCAGGATACGGCGGACAACGCCGGTGTGCTGAAGGTGCGCTACAAGCGCCCCCGGGAGAACACGGTGAAGGTGCTGCTGCTCATGGACTCCGGCGGCTCTATGGACTACTACGCCCAGCTGTGCTCCGCCCTGTTCCAGGCGGTGAGCAAGTCGGGCCACTTCAAGGATCTGAAGGTGTTCTATTTCCACAACTGTGTGTACTCCTGGCTGTACAACACCCCCCGGCAGAGCTATGGCGACGGGGTGATGACCCAGTGGGTGCTGGACAACCTGCCCAGTGACTGGAAGGTCATCTTCGTGGGGGACGCCCAGATGGCCCCCTATGAGCTGTCCGGCGGCTACTACAGGACCAGCGCCAAGGACCGGCCCCAGAGCGGACTGGATTGGCTGAACTGTTTCCGGGAACGCTATCCCCATGTGATCTGGCTCAACCCCAGCCCCCGGCCCGACTGGGGCGGCTACTGGAGCCAGACCTATGACACCATCTCCGACCTCTTCCCCATGTTCCCCCTGACGGTGGAGGGCCTGGAGGAGGGGATGAAGA
>CAVJLQ010000049.1:0-4776 GCA_963650435.1 Alloprevotella sp.
TAAAAATATTTCACTTTTTCTATTGACGTTCGCAAGTGCAAGTGATATATTTATAACATCGCAAGTGCGAAATATATAACATCGAGGGAAGGACCATGGATAGAAAAGTAACATTAGGGGAGCTGCTGATCGCGCGTATCATACTGGCGATCTGTATCGCGGCCTATTATTGGTGCTGGGCCAGAAATGGATGGGAAAATTACTTCAGTTCTATTCAAACAACGATCGCGATCTTTGCCTTTTTCTTTTTCTGCTTCTTGGGTGTGCGGGAAAGGAAGTACAAGAAAGAGGTCGTAGACGAAATGGCCGCGGCGAATCTGAAACGCTGTGACTCGGTCTGCTATAAGATCACGATGGTATCGATCGTCTGCATCGGGTTCCTGTCCGCCATTCTCCGGTTTGCCATATCCTCGGAGGTGATCGGCTACCTGCTGATGGGCGTGCTGGTATTGACATCCGTGATACGGATGATCCTGTTCTGCTATATGGATGCGAAGGGGGCTTGATTGTGCTCGTGACCAAGATCAAAGAATATCGGGAGCAAGCGGGGTATAAGCAGAGTGAGCTGGCCGAGCTTGTCGGGGCGAGACGGGAAACGATCGTTCATTTGGAAAACGGAAGATATAATCCATCCCTCAAATTGGCTATGGATATTGCCAAGGTGTTCCATGTGACGGTCGAAGACTTGTTTGCATTTGTTGACGATGAGAAGTGAGGTGCTGGCGGTGAAACGAAAAGCAGCCGTATAGTCAGACCTTTCCCGCTGCTTCTTTCACCCCGTCCTCATAGGCCCCGGCGTAGATAGACAGCAGCCGCAGCAGCTCCTCCCGCTGGGGGGCGGTGAGGTGCCGGGCGGCATCCTCGTCGATCTTCCACAGGGGAGCCACGGTCCGGGCGGCGTAGTCCTGTCCCTTCGCCGTCAGCACGATGCGCTTGTTCCGGCGGTCGGCGGGCAGCTCCTCCAGGGTGATATAGCCCGCCTGCAGGAAGGACTTGACGATCAGGTTCACGCTCTGCTTGGGGTAGTGGCTCTCCTCGCAGATCAGCTTCTGGGTGCAGCTGTCCGGGTGGGTGCAGATGGCCTCCAGAACACACAGGCTCATATAGGTCATGCCCCTGGACTTGGCGTACTCCTCGTAGAGGTGGTCGATCTTCTGCATGATCTCGCAGAAGCGGGCGTCCTGGGCGTTCATTTCGAGTTCAGCCATAGTGGTATACCCCCTTCTTCGTCTTGAAGTAGTAGATGGACACCCCGACGGCCAGCAGCTCCGCCGTGGGCAGGGACAGCCACACCCCGTCCACCCCCCAGATCCGGGGCAGGATCAGCAGGGGGATGATGAGGAACACCAGGGTGCGCAGCAGGGAGAGGATGGCGGACGTCTTTCCGTCGTTGAAGGCGGTGAACATGGAGGAGGCGAACATGTTGAAGCCCATGATCAGAAAGGCCGCGGCAAAGATCCAGATCCCCCGCACCGCCAGCGCCATCACATGGGGCGAGTCGGCGGCATAGATCAGCGCCAGGGGCTTTGCCGCCGGGAAGGACAGCAGGAAGGTCAGGACGGAGAGCAGACCGATGGTGCGCAGGGCCGCCCGGTAGAGCTGCTTGAGCTTGCCGTGCTCCTGGGCGCCGTAGTTGTAGCTGATGACCGGGGCGATGCCCTCCAGATAGCCCATATAGACGGCGGACAGCATCATCTGGGCGGAGAGGACCACTGCCGCTGCGGCCACACCGTCAGAGCCGGACAGGTCCATGAGGATGACGTTCATGGCGATCATGGTGACGCTCACCGCCAGCATGGAAACCATCTCGCTCATGCCGTTGCTGCAGGACTTCAGCAGGGCCTTGCCGTTCCATCTGGGCCGGACGAAGTACAGGCTGCCCCTGCGGTCAAGAAAAAAGTAGACCGCACCCACCACGGACTGCACGCTGTAGCCGATGCCCGTGGCCAGGGCCGCCCCGGCGATGCCCAGGTGAAACACCGCGATGAACACATAGTCCAGCGCGATGTTCAGGACTCCCCCCACCAGGGACAGGCCGAAGCCCAGCCCCGGGGCCCCCGCCGCCACAAAGAAGATCTGCAGGATCATGCCGATCATGGCGAAGGGGATGATGAGGAACACGGGGATGGCATAGGCCTCGCACAGGGGATAGAGGGCCTCGTCCGCCCCCATCATCCCCAGCAGGGGGCGGCGGAGGGCCAGACCCAGCAGGCAGAAGGCGAGACTGACCCCGAAGGCGAACACCACGAAAAAGGAGAAGTTCTCCCGCGCCCCCTTCTCGTCCCCCTGGCCCATCTGCTTGGACACCAGGGCGCAGCCGCCGGTGGCGATCATAGTGCCCACCGCCAGGGCGATGGCCAGGGCGGGGCCCACGATGTTCACGGCGGACAGGGCCTCGATGCTCACCAGATTGGCCACGAACAGGGAGTCTACTAGGCTGTATACGTTCATAAAAATGCTGGACAGGATGGTGGGCAGGGCGTATCTCATCAGGGAGATGCCCGAGATGGCAAAGCCCAGCCCATTGTCCGGCGTCAGTTTTTCTTCCATAGTACCTCCGACTGTGAAAATAGTAAATCAAAACAGATAGTAAACGAACAGGACTGATTATAGCGGAGCATAAATTTTTGTCAAGGGGAAAAATAGGATCGATCCCCTCTTGACAAAGACACCCCCGGGGGGTATTATGATGACACCCCACCCCCCGGGGGTGTATACCGGCGGGCGGGCACTGTCCCCAAGGGGGGAAAACCGGAGGTACTGTGCATGAAGCAGAAATTTGATATTACGGGCATGAGCTGTGCCGCCTGCTCTGCCCATGTGGAGAAGGCGGTGCGCAAGCTGGAGGGCATCCGCTCCGCCGATGTGAGCCTGATGACCAACTCCATGATGGCGGACTTTGACGAGAGCGTCCTGTCCGCCGACGACATCATCCAGGCGGTGAAGGCCTCGGGCTATGGGGCCTCTCTCCCCGCCCAGGCCGGGGCCAAGGCGGAGGAGCGCCGCCCCAACGACATCCTGCAGGAGGAGCTGGCGGGGATGAAGCGCCGCTTCGTGTGGTCTATGGTGTTTCTGCTGCCCCTGTTCTACCTGTCCATGGGGCATATGCTGGGCATGCCGATCCCCTCCTTCCTGTCCGGGCACGAGAACATGGGGGCCTACGCCCTGACCCAGCTGCTGCTGACCCTGCCCATCCTCTATATCAACGACAAATACTACAAGGGCGGATTCAAGGCCCTGTGGAACCGGTCGCCCAACATGGACTCCCTGGTGGCTGTGGGCTCCGCCGCCGCCATGGTATACAGCATCTTTGCCCTGTACCAGATCATCTACGGCGTCAGCCGGGGGGACATGGCTCTGGTGGAGCAGTACCACATGAACCTGTACTTCGAGTCCGCGGGCATGATCCTCACCCTGATCACCCTGGGCAAGTTCCTGGAGACCCGCTCCCGGGGCAAGACCGGGGAGGCCATCAGCCGACTGATGGACCTGGCCCCCAAGACCGCCAGCGTCCTGCGGGACGGGGCGGAGGTGGAGATCCCCGTGGAGGAGGTCAGAGTGGGCGACCGGGTGGTGGTCCGCCCCGGCCAGTCCATCCCCGTGGACGGCGTCATCGTGGAGGGCCAGTCCGCCGTGGACGAGTCCGCCCTCACCGGCGAGTCCATCCCCGTGGACAAGGCCCCCGGGGACAAGGTGGCCGCCGCCTCCATCAACAAGTCCGGTTCCTTTGTGTTTGAGGCCAGCCGGGTGGGGGAGGATACCACCCTGGCCCAGATGATCCGCCTGGTGGAGGAGGCGTCCGCCTCCAAGGCCCCCATCGCCAAGCTGGCCGACCGGGTGGCCGGGGTGTTCGTCCCCGTGGTCATGGTCATCGCTGCCATCTCCGCCGCCGCCTGGCTCGTCACCGGCCACGGTGTCACCCAGGCCCTGACCGCCGGTGTGGCCGTGCTGGTGATCTCCTGCCCCTGCGCCCTGGGGCTGGCCACCCCGGTGGCCATCATGGTGGCCACGGGCAAGGGCGCGGAAAACGGCATCCTGGTGAAGTCCGCCGAGGCGCTGGAGACCCTGCACACCGTGGACACCATCGTGCTGGACAAGACGGGCACCCTGACCCGGGGCAAGCCCGTGGTCACCGATGTGATCCCCGGCGGCGAGATGGACGAGGACGGCCTGCTCACCCTGGCCGCCTGTCTGGAGGGCCCCTCTGAGCACCCCCTGGCCTCCGCCATCGTGGAACGGGCCCAGGAGAAGGGGCTGACCGTGTCCAACGTGAAGGAGTTCCGGGCCGTCCACGGCCTGGGCGTAGAGGGCACCATCGGCGGCCGCCCCTTCTGCGGCGGCAACCGGGCCATGATGGAGGAGCGGGGCGCCGATCTGGGCGGCTTGGCCGAACAGGCCGACGCGCTGGCCGCCCAGGGCAAGACCCCCCTGTACTTTGCGGATGATAAGAGTGTGCTGGGCATCGTGGCCGTGGCCGACACCCCCAAGCCCACCAGCGCCGCCGCCGTGTCCGCCTTCCGCCAGCTGGGGCTGGAGGTGGTCATGCTCACCGGCGACAATCAGCGCACCGCCGACGCCATCGGCAGGGAGCTGGGGGTCACCCAGGTGATGGCCGAGGTGCTGCCCCAGGACAAGGAGCGGAAGGTGAAGCAGCTGCAGGACCAGGGGCGGAAGGTGGCCATGGTGGGCGACGGCATCAACGACGCCCCCGCCCTGGCCCGGGCGGACGTGGGCCTGGCCATCGGCGCGGGCACGGATGTGGCCATCGAGTCGGCG
>CAVJLQ010000050.1:0-21120 GCA_963650435.1 Alloprevotella sp.
GTCTGCGCCTTATCCGGCTGTTGCTTCCATAGAACAACGCGCCCTCCGAGCGAGCAGAAGGGAATATAGCATAAAAACGGAGGAAAGTCAAGGGCTTGAGACAAGACGCCGGGGGGTGGGCTGAAAAGGAGGAGCAGCGGCGCGAGCGCGCTCTGACGTATAAAAAACTCGTCGCAAGCGATATGACGCTTGCGACGAGCTGGCGCAGAAGGAGGGATTCGAACCCTCGCACCGGTTTCCCGGTCTACTCCCTTAGCAGGGGAGCCCCTTATAGCCACTTGGGTACTTCTGCAAGTGCTACGTTCTGCCGTATATTCAGTTGAGAGAGAAAAGTGGCGGAGAGAGTGGGATTCGAACCCACGGCTCTTGCGAGTCACCGGTTTTCAAGACCGGCTCCTTAAACCACTCGGACATCTCTCCGGGTCTCTTCATAGAGCGAATGTTATCTTATCATAGCCCCGACGGTTTGTCAATCCTTCTTCTTGGAGAAGAAGGGGAAAATCGCGAATTTTTCCTCCGGGGGCAGACAGGGGACAAAGAACGTGCTATAATGCGGGCAGTTGCTTTTCTTGGGAAAGGAGTTTTTTCTATGTATTGTATCCGCCCTGTTGCTGACGATCTGTTCTGGGTGGGGGCCAGCGACCGCCACCATCCTCTGTTTGAAAACACCCACCCCATCCCCAACGGAATGTCCTACAACTCTTACCTGCTGCTGGACGAGAAGACCGTCCTGCTGGACACCATCGACCAGTCCGTTCAGGGACAGTTTTTTGAGAATGTGGAGCACCTGCTGAACGGCCGGCCCCTGGACTATGTGGTCGTCCACCACATGGAGCCCGACCACGCCGCCGCCCTGGGGGAGCTGCTGGCCCGCCACCCGGAGGCCACGGTGGTGTGCAGCGGCATGGCGGTAAATATGATCCGCCAGTTCCACCGGGTCACCCCCACAAAGCTGCTGCCGGTGAAGGAGGGGGACACCCTCTGCGCCGGACGGCACACCTTCACCTTTGTGGCGGCCCCCATGGTGCACTGGCCCGAGGTGCTGGTGAGCTATGAGTCCACGGAGAAGATCCTCTTCTCCGCCGACGCCTTCGGCACCTTCGGCGCCCTGGACGGCGTGCTCTTCGCTGACGAGGTGGACTTCGACCGGGACTGCATCGACGAGGCCCGCCGCTATTACACCAACATCGTGGGCAAATACGGCCCCCAGGTGACCGCCCTGCTGAAGAAGGCCGCCGGACTGGACATCCGCATGATCTGCCCCCTCCACGGTCCGGTGTGGCGGAAGGACCTGGGCTATATCCTGGACAAGTATCAGAAGTGGGCCGCCTATGAGCCGGAGGTGCAGGGCGTGATGATCGCCTTTGCCTCGGTCTACGGCGGAACGGAGACGGCGGCTACCATCCTGGCCGCCCGCCTGCGGGAGAAGGGCGTGCCCGTGGCCATGTACGACGTGTCGGTCACCCACCCCTCCTATGTGCTGTCCGAGGCCTTCAAGTACAGCCACCTGGTCTTTGCCTCCACCACCTACAACAACGGCATTTTTGTCACCATGGAGACCCTGCTCCACGACATCTGCGCCCACTGTCTGAAAAACCGCACGGTGGCCCTGATCCAGAACGGCTCCTGGGCGCCGGCCAGCGGCAAACTCATGCGGGGCCTGCTGGAGAAGCTGGAAGGCTTCCACATCCTGGACAGCATGGTCACCCTGAAGTCCGCGCTGGCCCCCGGCCAGGAAAAGGAACTGGAGGAGCTGGCCCAGACCCTCGTGGACGACATTCACGGGGTAAAGGCGGAGGAGAAGGAGGAGAGCGCCCCCCGGAAGGGCTTTGTCTGCACCATCTGCGGCTTTATCTACGAGGGGGATGCCCTGCCCGAGGACTTTGTGTGCCCCATCTGCCGCCGCCCCGCCTCCGCCTTCAAGCCCCTGGAGTAAGACCGGCAGACAGAAAAAAGTGGATATGCCCCTGTTCTGACAGATCAGGGAGAAAACAGCGAAAGCCCTCCGCCCGCGGGCGGAGGTCTTTCGCTATAGAGAGAGTGGGGTAGAAAGCATATAAAACGGTCGAGATCGCGGTCAGAAGCGGATCGGTCGACTGGAAAATGTTAAGTTACCGTAAATATAGCATAAACGGGTCAGGGATGCAATAGATTTTAAGAGATCTCTTTTCCCGCGGGACGAACAAAACGGGCAAAACCATCCCTCTGGGAGAGACAGCCGGGGAGCCGGACAGGGGACAAATGGAGTATCTTCCCACAAAATGTGCGATATTTTTCGTTTCCTTCATAGAAAACCACCAAAACGGAGGGGGAAACTCTGGGCAATATTGCCCTTGAAAGGGCGCCTGCAAATCGGTTACAATATGGTTACAAAAGTTACAGACAGTTACTTTTGTTTTTTTATTGCCGCGGGACCCTGCGCGCCGCCCTGTGCTTGGGCGTGTGGAGCGCGCACGACGGGCTGCGCGGCAGTGTCCGGCCCCTTCCGCTGCGCCGATGGCGGGGCCGGAGACGACCTTGAAAATAAGGAGGAAGGACAATGAAACGCAAGCTGTTTTCCGTTTTGCTGTGCGGGTTTGCCTTGATTCTCCTGACTGGGGCCGGCGTGGCCGAGAGCGACGTGCAGGCCGTAATGATAGGAGAGGAGGAGCCCGCCGCGGCCTATGCCGAGGCCGGGCTGCCCGCCGCCGCGGTCCCTGCCGCCCAGGGGGTGAGCCCCCAGGAGCTGACGGAGCAGATCGACACCGCCCTGTGCGTGGACGGCGAATATGTGAGCACCGAGACCTGCCGGGTGCAGAAGGACGGGGTGACCTATGTGGCCCTGGCCCCCATGGCGAAGGTCCTGGACCCCGCGGTCCAGGTGACATGGGACGGGGCAACGGCCACCGCCGGACTGAAAACGGAGAAGCTGACCCTGACCGCCCGGGTGGGACAGCTGTATGTTCAGGCCAACGGCCGGTACCTGTATGTGCCCGAGGGGGTGCAGATGGTGGACGGCAAGGTGACGGTGCCTCTGTCCGTATTGACCAAGGCATTTGACGCCCGCCTGTCCTGGGACGGGGCCAGCGGCACCGTGATGGTGAACCGGGGCTCCGGCGCTATCCAGTCCGGCGACAGCTTTTATAGCGGAGACGATCTGTTCTGGCTGTCCCGGATCATCCAGGCTGAGAGCGGCAACCAGCCCCTGGAGGGCCGGGTGGCTGTGGGCAACGTGGTGATGAACCGGGTGGCCAGCCCGGCGTTCCCCAACACCGTGAAGGAGGTGCTGGCCCAGAAGAACCAGTTCACCACCTGGAAAAACGGCAAGCTGGCCGACCGCACCCCCAACGAGGGCAGCGTGATCGCGGCCAAGCTGGTGCTGGACGGCGCCGTGGTAGAGGAGTGCAGGGGGGCGACCTTCTTCGACTCCAACACCACCAGCTGGGCGGCGCGGAACAAGACCTGCATCGCCGTGATCGGGAACCACAAATTCTATAAATAACGGCCCCCAAAGCCGGCAGCCCCCGAAGCGCAAAAAAATGAGCTTCGGGGGTTTGATTTTATTCATTTATGATGTATAATGATAGGACGATTCGATCACGGAGGAATGGTTTATGACAAGAAGCAGCGCGCGTGAGATCGCGATCCATCTGATCTATGAGCTGAGCTTTGGGCTGGAGAAAGCGGAGGACGTTCTGGAGCGCGAACTGAACTGCGAGCGCTTTCAGCAGCTGGAGGGGGAGAGCGAGCTGTACCGCCAGTACCCCAACGAGAAGCAGGAGCAGTATATCCGGCAGCTGGTAAAGGGGGCCTTTGACCACGGGGCCGAACTGGACGACTATATCGCCCGGTATGCCCACGGCTGGGCCTTTGCCCGCATCCCCCGCATGGCCTCCGCCATCATGCGCGCCGCCATGTATGAGGTGCTGTATATGCCCGACATCCCCAACGCCGCCGCCATCAACGAGGCCGTTGAGATCGCCAAGCGGTATGAGCCCCAGGAGGTGGTCTCCTTCATGAACGGCATCCTGGGCAGCTTTGTCCGGGCGGAGTTCCAGGATACCGCCCCCAAGCCGGAGAAGGCGGAGGCCGCCGAAGAGGCAGCGCCTCAGCCCGCCGGACCGCAGACGGAGGCGTGACCATGCCGGTCCTGGGGCTGGACACCAGCAATTACACCACCTCCGCCGCCGTTTTTGACGGGACAGAGGGACACAATGAGAGCCGCCTGCTCACGGTGAAAGCGGGGGAACTGGGCCTGCGGCAGAGCGAGGCCCTGTTTCAGCATGTCCAGCGTCTGCCCGGGCAGCTGGAAAAGCTGGCCGGGGCCGGCCTGCTGAAGGATATTCGCGCCGTGGGGGCCAGCACCCGGCCCCGGGAGGTAGAGGGCTCCTATATGCCCTGCTTCCTGGCGGGCATGTCCCAGGGGCAGAGCATGGCCTGCCTGCTGGGGGTGCCCTTCTTCGCCGTGTCCCATCAGCAGGGGCACCTGGCCGCGGCGGCCTGGTCGGCGGGAAAAACGGAGCTGCTGGACAGCCCCTTCCTGGCCTGGCACCTGTCCGGCGGTACCACAGAGCTGCTGCTGGTGCGGCCCGAGGGGGTCAACGTGCGGGCGGAGATCCTGGGGGGCACCAGCGACATCTCCGCCGGACAGCTCATCGACCGCACCGGCGTGCTGCTGGGCCTGCCCTTCCCCGCGGGCAAGGCCCTGGACGAGCTGTATGTCAGCCAGCACTCCTGCGGGACCTATCATGTAAAGCTGAACGGATACACCTTCTCCCTGTCCGGCATGGAGAATAAGGTGCGCCAGCTGCTGGACCGGGGCACCCCGGCGGAGGAGATCGCCGGCTTTGTCCAGGACCTGGTGGCCGACATCGTGCTGCGCACCACACGGGCGGCCCTGGCGGAGCACCCCGGCCTGCCGGTGCTGTGCTCCGGCGGTGTGGCCTCCAACCGGCGGCTGCGCCGAGCCCTGGTGGAGTGCGGCGCCCTGTTCGCCCTGCCGGAGCACTCCAAGGACAACGCCATGGGCGTGGCCATCCTCACCCACCGCCTGCTGGAGGAGGGGAGAGCATGAGGGAAGCTCCGTCCATCCTCACCCCCAGCCAGGTCAGCCAGTATATCAAGGGCTTCATGGACCGGGACCGGCTGTTGTCCGGCCTTCTGGTGGCGGGCGAGCTGTCCAACTATAAGATGTACCCCTCGGGGCACCACTATTTCACTCTAAAAGACGGAGAGAGCGCCCTGCGGTGCGTCATGTTCCGGGGGGACGCCATGTCCCTCCGCTTTCGCCCCCAGAACGGCATGAAGGTCATCGCCGCCGGGCGGATCACCGTATTTCCCCGGGACGGGCAGTATCAGCTGTACTGCACCCGCCTGACTCCGGACGGGGCGGGGGACCTGCATCTGGCCTTCGAGCAGCTGAAGCAGCGGCTGTTTGAGCAGGGCCTGTTCGATCAGGAGCACAAAAAGCCCATCCCGGCCTATCCCGATACCATCGCCCTGGTGACCTCGCCCGCCGGCGCCGCCGTGCGGGATATGCTGCGTATTCTGGGGGCCAGATGGCCCCTTGCCCAGGTGAAGGTCCTCCCCGTGCGGGTGCAGGGGGAGGGGGCGGCGGAGGAGATCGCCGCCGCCATCCGCTGGGCCGACCGGTATTCCGTGGCCGATCTCATCATCACCGGCCGGGGGGGCGGCTCTATGGAGGACCTCTGGGCCTTCAACGAGGAGCCGGTGGCCCGGGCCATTTACGACTGCACCATCCCTGTGATCTCCGCCGTGGGGCACGAGCCCGATGTGACCATCGCCGACTTTGCCGCCGACCTGCGGGCGGCCACGCCTTCCAACGGGGCGGAGCTGGCCGTGCCCGACCAGAACGAGGTATACGCCGCCCTTCAGGCCCTGGGCGGACGGATGGACAGCGCCATGACCCGGCGGCTGGAGCGCAGCCGGGCCGACCTGGAGCGGCTGGGCCGCAGCCGGGCCTTCACCCGGCCGGAGGCCTATTTCCAGGACAAGCGGTTGCTGCTGGACTACCAGAGCCGCCGCCTGAGCCACGGGGCGTCCGCCTGCCTGTCCGGCCAGCGGGAGCGCCTGTCCGCCCTGTCCGCCGCCCTGGACGCCATGAGCCCCCTGAAGGTGCTGGGCCGGGGCTATGCCATCGCCCGGGGCGAGGATGGGGCGGTGATGACCTCTGTGACGCAGACGGCGCCGGGGGAGAAGTTCACTCTGCGCCTGACAGACGGTTCGCTGCGCTGCCGGGTGGAGGATACGGTCACAGGTAAGAAAGGATGAGCGGGATGCCGTCAAAGAAAAAATTGGATTTTGAGCAGTCCATGGCCCGGCTGGAGGAGATCGTCTCTCTGCTGGAGCGGGGAGACGCCCCCCTGGATCAGGCCATGGCGCTGTTTGAGGAGGGGGCCGGGCTCCTGCGGGAGTGTACGGCCCGGATCGATGCCGCCGAGCAGCAGGTGCGCCTGCTGGTGGCGGGGGAGAACGGAACGCCGGAGGAGAAGGCGTTCCCCGAACAGGAGGGCTGAGCCATGGAGTGTTCTGCCCGCCTGAAGCAGCTGCAGGAGCGCATCGACGACTGCCTGGAGTTTATGCTGGAGGACGACGATGTGCCCTACCGTACCCTGCTGCAGGCCATGAGCTACAGCCTGAACGCCGGGGGCAAGCGTCTGCGCCCGGCGCTGGTGCTGGAGTTCTGCCGCCTGTGCGGCGGCGATGAGGAGCGGGCCCTGCCCGCGGCCCTGTCCGTGGAGCTGCTGCACACCTACTCCCTGATCCACGACGACCTGCCCTGCATGGACAACGACGACCTGCGCCGGGGCAAGCCCACCAACCACAAGGTGTTCGGCGAGTGTACCGCCACCCTGGCGGGGGACGCCTTGCAGGCCTTCGCCTTCCAGATGGTGCTGGACGCCCCCCTGTCCGACGGGCGCACCCTGCGCTGCGCCCGGCTGCTGGCCCGGGCTGCCGGGCCGGAGGGCATCTGCGGCGGCCAGCAGATGGACCTGGAGTGGGAGGGCCGCGCCCTGAGCGAGGAGGAGCTGCTGCAGATCCACCTGCACAAGACGGCGGCCCTGATCCGGGCGGCCTGCCTGATGGTGGTGGCCGCCGCCGGCGGCACGCCGGAGCAGGAGGAGGCCGCGGCCGCCTTTGCCGACCACCTGGGTCTGGCCTTCCAGATCCGGGACGATATTCTGGACGTGACCTCGACCGAGGAGGAGCTGGGCAAGCCCATCGGCTCCGACGCGGCCAACGAAAAAACCACCTATGTCACCCTGTACGGCCCCGACCGCTGCGAGGAGCTGGTGCTGGAGCACACCCGCGCGGCCCGGCAGGCCCTGGAGCAGACGGAATGGCCCGGGGATCCCGGCTTCCTGCTCTGGCTGGCGGAAGCCCTTGCCCGCCGCAGCAAATGAAGCGGGGCGTTCCCCCGGGGGGAGGAGCTCTATTTGACTACCAATGAAAAAGACAACAGTACGCCGCTGCTGGCCGAGCTCACCGACCGCCAGGCCGAGGAGCTGTGCGCCCAGCTGCGGCAGGAGCTGATCGACGACGTCTCCCGCACCGGCGGGCACCTGGCCTCCAACCTGGGGGCGGTGGAGCTGACCGTGGCCATCCACCGGGTGTTCAACACCGCCCGGGACCGCCTGGTCTTCGACGTGGGGCACCAGTGCTATGTGCACAAGATCCTCACCGGGCGGCGGGAGGAGATGGCCCATCTGCGGCAGTTCGGCGGCATTGCCGGCTTTCCCAAGCCCGGCGAGAGCATCCACGACGCCTTTGTGGCCGGACACGCCTCCAACTCCGTGGCCGTTGCCCTGGGCATGGCCCGGGCCCGGACCCAGCTGGGGGAGGACTATAAGGTGCTGGCCCTGATCGGGGACGGCGCCCTCACCGGCGGGCTGGCCTACGAGGGGCTGTCCAACGCCGGACAGTGCGGCCAGCAGCTGCTGGTCATCCTCAACGACAACGGCATGTCCATCGCCAAAAATGTGGGCGGCGTGGCCGACCACCTGGCCCGCCAGCGGCTGAAGCCCCAGTACCTGCGCTTCAAGCGAAACTACCGCCGGGTCATGCAGGCCACCGCCCTGGGCCGGTGGCTCTACCGGGGCATCCACCGCCTGAAGGAGGCGGTGAAGAAGAGCATCCTGCCCTGCAGCATGTTCGAGGACATGGGCTTTACCTATGTGGGCCCCATTCCCGGCCACGATATGGCGGCGCTGACCCGGGCCCTGTGCTATGCCCGGGACCTGAAGGAGCCGGTGCTGCTCCATGTCAGGACCACGAAGGGGAAGGGCTACCTCCCGGCGGAGCGCACCCCGGACGCCTTTCACGGCGTGTCCCCCTTCGACCCGTCCACGGGGGAGCCCCTGAAGAAGGGGGGAGAGAACTTCTCCTCCGTTTTCGGCAGCGCCCTGACGGAGCTGGCGGAGCGGGATCGGCGGATCTGCGCCATCACCGCCGCCATGCCCGGGGGCACCGGGCTGGACAGGTTTGCGCAGCGGTATCCCGACCGCTTCTTTGACGTGGGCATTGCCGAGGGCTGCGCCGTCTCCATGGCCGCCGGCATGGCCAAGGAGGGGGCGGTGCCCGTATTCGCGGTATACTCCACCTTTTTGCAGCGCAGCTATGACATGCTCATCCACGATGTGGCCCTGGACGGGCTGCATGTGGTGCTGGGGGTGGACCGGGCCGGACTGGTGGGGGAGGACGGCGAGACCCACCACGGCCTGTTCGATGTCCCTTTCCTGTCCACCGTGCCCGGCATGACCGTGCTGGCCCCCGCCAGCTTTGCGGAGCTGCGGGCCATGCTGTTCCGGGCGGTAGAGGAATATACCGGCCCCGTGGCCGTGCGCTACCCCAGAGGGGGGCAGGGGAGCTATACCCAGGACAACAGCATGGAAAACGCCGTGGTGCTGCGCTCCGGCGGGGACATCACCCTGGTGGGCTACGGCACCCAGATCAACGAGCTGCTGACGGCGGCGGAGCTGCTGGCCGCGGCGGGGGTGCAGGCGGAGGTCATCAAGTATAACTGCGTGGCCCCCCTGGATCCAAAGCCGGTGGTGCAGTCCGTGGGACGCACCGGGGCCCTGCTGTGCGCCGAGGAGTGCGCCATGAGCGGCAGCGTGGGCCAGCGGCTGCTGGCCGCCCTGGAGCAGGCCGGCGTGGAGGCGAAGTCCGCCCTGGTCAGCTGCGGGGACGGGATCGTGACCCACGGCAGCAGCGCGCAGCTGAAAAAGATGTTGGGCCTGGACGGGGACAGCCTGTCCCGCCGGGCGATGGAGGTGTTGGGCCGTGGCTAAACTGCGGCTGGATGTTGCCATGACGGAGCGGGGCCTGGCGGAGAGCCGCCAGAAGGCCCAGGCCATCATCATGGCGGGCCAGGTGTTCGTCAATGGGCAGAAGGTGGACAAGGCGGGCGCCCCCGTGGCCCCGGACGCGGCCATCGAGATCCACGGCAAGACCCTGAAATACGTCAGCCGGGGGGGCCTGAAGCTGGAAAAGGCCATGGCCTGCTGGCCCATCGTGCTGCAGCACCGGATCTGCGCGGACATCGGGGCCTCCACCGGGGGCTTTACCGACTGTATGCTGCAAAACGGGGCCGACAAGGTGTACTCCGTGGACGTGGGCTATAACCAGCTGGATTACCGCCTGCGCATCCACCCCAAGGTGGTGTGTATGGAGCGCACCAACGCCCGCTACCTCACCCGGGAGCAGATCCCGGAGGAGCTGGACTTCTTCTCGGTAGACGTGTCCTTCATCTCACTGGAGCTGATCCTGCCCGCCGTCCGCCCCCTGATGAAGGAGGGGGGACAGGGGGTCTGCCTGGTCAAGCCCCAGTTCGAGGCCGGCCGGGACAAGGTGGGCAAAAAGGGCGTCGTCCGGGATCCTGCGGTGCACCTTGAGGTGCTGGAGCACTTTCTGGAGCACGCGGCAAGGGCGGGCTTTACGGTGCTGGACGTGACCTTCTCCCCCATCAAGGGGCCGGAGGGCAATATTGAGTATTTAGGCTGGCTTCAGGCCGGGGACGGCCCGGCCTATGGCGGCGATCTGAAGGCGCTGGTACAGCAGTCCCACGCCGGGTTTGAGGAGGGCGCGCAATGAGAGTGATACTCAGCTCTAATCCCTACCGGGACAAGGGGCTGCGGGCGGCGCTGGAGGCAAGGCGCATTTTAGAGCGGGCCGGGGCCGAGACGGTGCTGTGCCTGCCCTTCCGCCCCAGAAAGGGGGACCGGCTGGAGCTGCCCCGGCAGCTGCCCATGGGCGAACTGGACGAGGAGCTGACCCGGGCCGACCTGCTGGTGTGCTTCGGCGGCGACGGGACCATCCTCCATGCCGCCCGGGACGCCACCCTGCACGATGTGCCCGTGCTGGGGGTGAATATGGGCAGCGTGGGCTTTATGGCGGAGCTGGAGCGGGGAGAGCTGCCCGTTCTGGCCGACCTGGTGAAAAACGGCTTTTCCACCGAGGACCGCATGATGCTGGATGTGCGGGTGCTGCGGGGCGATAAGCAGATCTTTCAGGATCTGGCCCTGAACGACGCCGTGTGCTCCAAGGGCTCGGTGGCCCGGGTGGCGGAGCTGGAGGTGTGGGCCGACGGCACGCGGATCAGCCAGATCAGCGGAGACGGGGTCATCGTGGCAACGCCCACCGGCTCCACGGCCTACTCCATGTCCGCCGGCGGCCCGATCGTAGAGCCGGCGTCCCACAGCATCATCGTCACCCCCGTCTGTCCCCACCAGCTGGCCGCCCGGTCCATGGTGCTGTCGGACAGCCGGGTGGTCACCATCCAGCACCCCCGGGGCAACCGGAAGCAGAGCTACCTGTCGGTGGACGGGGGCAAGGCCCTGCGCCTGGCGGGGGGCGAGCGGGTGGAGATCCGCCGGTCGGACTACGCGGCCAAGCTGGTGCGGGTGACCGACCGCAGCTTTTATCAGATCATCAATCAAAAATTAGGAGGGTACGCCCCGTGAAGAGCGAACGACAGGCGGAGATACTGAAGATCATCCAGGCAGGCGACATAGAGACCCAGGAGCAGCTGCTGCTGGAGCTGGAGGAGCACGGCTTCCGGGCCACCCAGGCCACCATCTCCCGGGACATCAAGGAGCTGCGGCTGGTCAAGGAGCTGACCAGCCGGGGGGGCTACCGCTACGCGGTCAGCGAGCAGCGCTCCGCCGGCACCACCGACGCCCGGCTGCGCAACATCCTGCGGGAGGGCGTGATCTCTGTGGACTACGCCCATAACATCGTGGTGATCCGCGCCATGGTGGGCACGGCCAGCGCCGTTCTGGCCGCCCTGGACAGCATGGAGATCCCCCAGATGCTGGGCAGCCTGGCGGGGGACGACACCGGCATCCTCATCATGCGGGACACCGCGGCGGCGGAGGAGTTTTCCCGGGAAGTACACCAGCTGCTGAAGTAAGGGGGAGAGGGCATGCTCTCGCTGCTGCACATTGAGAATATCGCCATCATCCAACAGGCGGACATCAGCTTCCGCCCGGGCTTCAACGTCCTCACCGGCGAGACGGGCGCGGGCAAATCCATCGTCATCGACGCCATCGGCGCCGTGCTGGGCCAGCGCACCAGCCGGGAGCTGATCCGGACCGGGGCCAGATCCGCCCTGGTCACCGCCGTGTTCACCGGCCTGGGGCCCCTGCCCTGGCTGGAGGAGAACGGCGTGCCCCAGGACGAGGAGCTGCTGCTGCAGCGGGAGCTGCAGGCCGACGGCCGGGGGGCCTGCCGGGTGAATGGCCGGGTGGTCACCGCCGCCCAGCTGCGGCAGCTGGGACGCCAGCTGCTGGACATCCACGGGCAGCACGACGGGCAGCAGCTGCTGGATCCCGCCTGCCACCTGAGCTATCTGGACAAGTTCGGAAAGACCCAGCCCCTGCTGGAGGACTATGCCGGTGCCTATGGGGCCATGGCGGAGCTGAAAAAGCAGATCGCCGCCCTGGAGATGGACGAGGCGGAGCGCTCCCGCAGGGTGGACACCCTGACCTATCAGATCGGCGAGCTGGAGCGGGCCGACCTGAAGGAGGGGGAGGACGAGGAGCTGGACGCCCGCCGCACCCTGCTGCGGGGGGCGGGCAAGCTGATGGACGCCCTCCAGCTGGCGGGGCAGCTGCTGTCGGGAGACGACAGCAGCGACGGCGCCGCGTCCATGCTCGATGAGGCCGAGGGGGCCATCCGCTCCGTATCCGGCCTGTCCCCGGAGCTGGAGGAGCTGTCCGCCCTGCTGCGGGAGGTGAGCCTTCAGGCGGAGGACGCCGCCGAGCGGGTGCGGGATATGGAGCGGGACTTCGATTTCTCCCCCCGGGAGCTGGACCAGGTGGAGAGCCGCCTGGATCAGCTGTACCGCCTGAAAAAGAAGTACGGCCCCACTGTGGCCGACATGCTGGCCTATCTGGACAGCTGCCGGCAGGAGCTGGACCGCATCCAGTACGCTGACGATACCATCGCCCGGCTGCAGAAGGAGCTGGCCAAGGCGGAAAAGCGGGCGCAGGAGAAGGCACAGGCCCTGTCCCAGGCCCGGCAGAAGGCCGCCCAGAGCTTACAGAGCCGGGTGCAGCAGGAGCTGCGGGAGCTGGATATGCCCAAGGTGCAGTTCCTGGTGGAGTTCCGGGAGAAGAAGCTGGACGACACCGGCATGGACGAGGTGCAGTTCCTCATGTCCGCCAACGTGGGCGAGGCCCTGCGCCCCATCCAGAAGGTGGCCTCCGGCGGCGAGCTGGCCCGCATCATGCTGGCCCTGAAAAATGTGCTGGCGGAGGACGACGGCATCGACACCCTGGTGTTCGACGAGGTGGACACCGGCGTATCCGGCCGGGCGGCCCACAAGGTGGCCCTGAAGATGGCCCAGGTGGCCCGGCACAAGCAGGTGCTGTGCGTCACCCACCTGCCCCAGATCGCCGCCATGGCGGACACCCACTTCTCCGTGGAGAAGGGGGAGCGGGACGGCCGCACCTATACCCAGGTGAAGGAGCTGGATACAGCGGGGCGGAAGGAGGAGCTGGCCCGCCTGATGGGCGGAGGCAGCATCACCCAGGCCATCCTGGACAGCGCTCAGGAGCTGCTGGATCAGAAGAAGTGAGCATAAAAACAGCCCCTGCCTTTGGCAGGGGCTGTTTTGTATGGGATCAGATGCCCACATAGGACAGGGCCAGGGAGATCAGCACGAAGGCCATGAGCACAGGGGTGAGGTATTTGGTGCAGAAGTGGAAGAACCTGCGGCAGTAGAAGGTGTTGCCGCACTGCTGCAGTTCCTCCTCCATCCAGGGCATGCCCACCTTCCAGCCCATGACCACACACATCAGGGTGGCGCCCAGGGGCATCATCAGCCCCTCGGTGATGAAGTCGTACAGATCCAGCAGATCCTGGCTGCCGGCGCCCAGGAACTGATAGATGGCCCAGCCCTTGCCGCCCAGCTGATCCACGCAGATGGGCACGGACAGGGCCAGCATGATCAGCACCACAAGACCGACGGCCTTCTTCCGGGACATGGGCTTGCCCTTGGCCGCGGAGGCGTCGATGAAGTGGGCGGAGGTGACCTCCATCAGGGAGATGCAGGAGGACACACCGGCGAAGATCACCAGCAGATAGAACAGGAAGCCCATGATGTTGCCCGTTTTCCCCATGGAGCAGAAGGTGTCGTGCATGGTGATGAACAGCAGGCCGGGGCCGGCGGCGGGGGAGCCGCCCTGGGCAAACACGGCGGGGAAGATGGCCAGGCCGGCCATGATGGCGGCGATGGTGTCCGCCGCGGGGATGATCCAGGCGTTGACAGAGATGTTGGCGTCCTTCTCCAGATAGGAGCCGTAGGTGATCATGGCCCCCATGCCCAGGGAGCAGGAGAACAGCATCTGGCCCGCGGCGGTGCGGCAGGCTTTAAGGAAGTTGAACTCCGTACCCGCCATCTCCATGCCCTTGGAGGTGAACATGTACACCAGCCCCTGCTCGGAGCCGGGCAGAGTGAAGTTGTATACGATCAGGATGACCAGAATGGCGAACAGGGCGGGGATGCCCACCTTATTGAACTTTTCGATGCCCGACTGGATGCCGCCGGCCACGATGAGGTAGCAGGCCGCAAAGGTGATGGCGGTGTAGATCAGCACCTCGGCCACGTTCCCTGTGTAGGCGCCGAAGAACTCGCTGCCGCGGGACATGCCGGAAAAGCCGTCCGCGCCGAAGATCTGCATGGCGAAGCCGGCCAGGTAGCGCACGGCGTAGCCCACCAGAACGGTGTAAAAGCCCATGATGATGGTGGCGGACAGCACGCCGAACCAGCCCACGACGCGGTACTGCCTGCCCAGCTCCCCCATGGCCAGAACGGGGCTCTTGCCCGTTCTGCGGCCGATGGCCATTTCGATGCCCATGACCACCACGCCGCAGGTGATGACAAAGAACAGATAGATGATCAGAAAGGGGAAGCCGCCGTTGGCGCCCATTTTGTAGGGGAACCCCCAAAGATTGCCCATGCCGATGGCGGAGCCGACAGCTGCCAGAATGAACCCCAGGTTGCCGCTGAAGGAGCCCCGGCCGGTGGTTTTCTGTTGATGCATATGCAGTGATCTCCTCTCCCGTATTTTCTGTTTCCTGCGGTCAGCCCGGTCCCTCTCCTGATATGGCCGGGGGTCCGCAGTCCCTGCGCACGAAAAAAGTTCGGCCCCTGTGCGGGGCAGGAGCCGGAAAGCTATGGGTTTAGGATACCGCGGGCGGGCGCGGCCGGTGGCCGGTCCGCCGGAGACGTTTTCTCTGTGGCGTGCTTTTGTACGCGCAGGAGAAACAAGTTATCCTCCATTATACACAAAAGAGGAAGAAATGGAAGGCTTTTCCACGAAAAAGGATAAATTTTGTCAATTGCGGCGCTCATGTGTTAAGAAAGTGTATAGAAACCTATATTTCACCCCATTAAATGGGTAAAGCGGCAAAGAAGCCATCGAAAACACGCAGATATAGGTGTACAAAAATATCTGCCAATGGCCCATATCCCGCCTGAACGGGGGCAGGATACGGAGAGACAGCGCTGAAAAGGGGCGGCCGGCGGACGGGGCGGGGAGAAATGAAATCAACATTTGCCTAAACGGGAAATGCGTGGTAAAATAATACACTGCGATAGTTCAGTTTTCTCCCCACCGGCGGAGAAGTCACAAATAGAAAGGAAGCTCACATATATGGACGAGAAAAAGGTAATGCTCTCCGGTATCCAGCCCAGCGGCGACCTGACCCTGGGCTCCTATCTGGGGGCCATCAAGAACTGGGTGGAGCGCACCGACGAATTTGACAACTACTACTTTATGGCCGACATGCACTCCATCACCGTGCGGCAGGAGCCCGCCAAGCTGCGCCGCCGCACCCTGGAGCAGCTGGCCCAGTATATCGCCTGCGGCCTGGACCCGGAGAAGAACACCCTGTTCATCCAGTCCCATGTGCCCGCCCACGCGGAGCTGGGCTGGGTGCTGAACTGCTACACCATGTTCGGCGAGCTGTCCCGCATGACCCAGTTCAAGGACAAGTCCGCCAAGAACGCCGACAACATCAACGGCGGCCTGTTCACCTATCCCACCCTGATGGCCGCCGACATCCTGCTGTACCAGCCCGATTTTATCCCCGTGGGCAGCGACCAGAAGCAGCATGTGGAGCTGACCCGGGACATCGCCGAGCGCTTCAACCACATCTACGGCGATGTGTTCAAGATCCCCGAGCCCTATATCCCCAAGGTGGGCGCCCGGGTGATGAGCCTGAGCGACCCCACCAGCAAGATGTCCAAGTCCGACAAGGACCCCAACGGCTCCGTCTATCTGATGGAGAAGCCGGAGGACATCATGCGCAAGTTCAAGCGCGCCGTCACCGACAGCGACACTCAGCGCTGCGTCCGCTACGACCCGGAGCACAAGCCCGGCGTGTCCAACCTCATGTCCATCTACTCCGCCGTCACCGGCAAGAGCTATGAGGAGATCGAGCAGGAGTTCGACGGCCAGGGCTACGGCGCCTTCAAGCCCGCCGTGGGCGAGGCCGTGGTGGAGACCCTGCGTCCCATCCGGGAGGAGGCCGAGCGCATCCTGGCCGACAAGGCCTATCTGGAGAGCGTCTACAAGGCCGGAGCTGAGAAAGCGGGCTGTGTGGCCAACAAGACCCTGCGCAAGGTCTATAAAAAGGTGGGCTTCGTGGCCCGCTGACCTCTGCCGCGCACAGAAAAACATTCCAAAGACAGATCGGGAGTTAAATTATGGTGTTTGATCTCTCTACTGTGGGCACTGTCACCGCCGCCATGCTCACGGCGGCTGTGGTGGCCCTGATCACCACGCCGGTGGTGCGCGCCCTGGCCTTTCGTGTGGGCGCGGTGGATGTGCCCAAGGACGGCCGGCGGATGCACGACCACCCCATCCCCCGCATGGGCGGACTGGCCATCTTTTTCGGCTTTCTGCTCAGCGTGCTGGTGTTCCTGCCCCTGACCCTGCCCCTGCGGGGGATGCTGCTGGGGGCGGTGGTCATCGTGATCCTGGGCATCTTCGACGATATTTACGCCCTGGGGGCCAAGCTGAAGCTGGCGGTGCAGATCTGCGCGGCGCTGATCGCCGTGCTCATGGGCAACCGGATCTTCCTGCTGTCCAATCCCAATATCTTCAGCTCCGACCCCTTCTGGGAGCTGGGCTGGCTGTCCATCCCCATCTCCGTGCTGTGGATCGTGGGCATCACCAACGCCGTCAACCTGATCGACGGGCTGGACGGCCTGGCCTGCGGCGTGTCCACCATCAGCTCCATGACCCTGCTGGTCATCGCCCTGACGGTGGCGGAGCCCTCCATCGCCATCCTCACCGCCGCCCTGGCCGGCGGCTGCCTGGGCTTTCTGCCCTATAACCTGAACCCCGCCAAGATCTTCATGGGGGACACGGGCTCCACCTTCCTGGGCTTTGTGCTGGCGGTGGTGTCCATCCAGGGCCTGTTCAAGCTGTACGCCATCATGTCCTTCGCCGTGCCCTTTCTGGTGCTGGCTCTGCCCATTTTCGACACCTGCTTTGCCATCCTCCGCCGGGTGTCCCACGGGCAATCCCCCATGACCCCCGACCGGGGGCACCTGCACCACCGGCTGATCGATATGGGCTTTTCCCAGAAGCAGGCGGTGGCCGTGCTGTACGTCATCTCCGCCATCCTGGGCCTGTCCGCCGTGGTGCTGGCCACAACCGGCGTGGTGAAGGCCATGCTGTTCCTGCTGGCCCTGTGCCTGTGCGGCGCGCTGGCGGGCAAGGTGTTCCTGGACCACGCCCAGGCCACCCAGGGAAAGGACAGCCCCATTGGCGGCAACGACAACTTCTTCGGCGAGGAGGACCGCTCGGAAAAATGAAGCCTGTGAAAGTCATGACTATTTTCGGCACCCGGCCGGAGGCCATTAAAATGGCCCCTCTGGCGCTGGAGCTGTCCCGCCGCCCGGGCCTACAGGCGGTCTGCTGCGTCACCGCCCAGCACCGGCAGATGCTGGACAGCGTGCTGGAGATCTTTCAGCTGAAGCCCGACTACGACCTGAACATCATGCAGCCCCGGCAGACCCTGTCCGCCATCACCTCCCGGTGCCTGACCGGGATGGACGGCGTGCTGGAGCAGGCCAGGCCCGACCTGGTGCTTGTCCACGGGGACACCTCCACCACCTTCTCCGGCGCGCTGGCGGCCTTCTACCACCAGATCCCTGTGGGCCATGTGGAGGCCGGCCTGCGCACCTATGACAAGTGGTCCCCCTTTCCGGAGGAGATGAACCGCCGCATGGTGGGGGCCATTGCCGACCTGCATTTCTGCCCCACCGCGGCCAACCGGGACAACCTGGCCCGGGAGAACATCACCGACGGGGTGTTCCTGACCGGCAACACGGTGATCGACGCCCTTCAGACCACGGTGAAGCCCGGCTTCCGGTTTGCCGACCCCGTGCTGAACGGGATGGACTACCAGAGCCGGAAGGTGGTGCTGGTCACCTGCCACCGGCGGGAGAACTACGGCCAGCCCATGGAGGACATCATGTCCGCCCTGGCCGACATCGCCCGCAGCCACCCGGAGGTCACCCTGATCTATCCCGTCCACCTGTCCCCTGTGGTGCAGGAGTGCGCCCACCGGCACCTGGACGGCATGGACAACGTGAAGCTGATCCCCCCCCTGAACGTGGAGGAGATGCACAACCTCATGGCCCGGTGCTATCTGGTGATGACCGATTCCGGCGGCCTTCAGGAGGAGGCCCCCGCCCTGGGCAAGCCGGTGCTCGTCCTGCGGAAGGAGACGGAGCGCCCCGAGGCCGTGCAGGCGGGCACGGTGAAGCTGGCCGGTGTGGACCGGCAGACCATCCTCCGCATGGCGGAGCAGCTGCTGGACGACCCGGCGGCCTATGCCGCCATGGCCCACGCGGTGAACCCCTATGGGGACGGACAGGCCTGCCGGCGCATCGCCGACGCCATCGAGTACCGCTTCGGCCTGCGGAAGGAGCCCCCCGCGCCCTTTGGGCTGTAACGATCGTTGTGAAAAGGCGGTGAGGACGTGGAACAGAAAAATCGGCTGCTGCTGACCCTGCTGGTCATCGCCCTCATCGTGGGCGCCATGTTCACCAGCTTCGGCCGGGGGCTGTTCGTGCTGAACACCCCCCAGGTCACTCTGCCCCAGACGGGGAGCGACCAGTCCGGGGGAGGGGACAGCTCCTCCTCCCACCAGACCTATGAGACCCTGGAGGTCACCCCCCAGACGGTCCAGAGCGTGATCGCCACCCTGTCCCGCACCGACAGCTGCTACCGGGAGCTGACGGTAGAGCGCTTCTGGACCGGCGGCTCCTCCACCGCCCAGATCCGGGTCTGGACAGACGGCGGCTGGAGCAAGGTGCGCCGGGTGGTGGGGAACGGCTCCGTCCGCTGGGACATGGTGGGGCCGGAGGAGGGCTGGTTCTGGTACGAGGGCAGCCGCAGCTATGTGTCTGTGCCCACCGACGAGCTGGCCGCCGACCTGGCCCAGCAGATCCCCACCTACGAGACGATCCTGGCCCTGCCGCCGGAGTCGATCACCGACGCCGGCTATGAGGAGCGGGGGGGCGTGGCCTGTATCTATGTGCAGTCGGAGCAGCCGGAGGAGGACTATGTCCGCCGCTGGTGGGTGAACATCCAGTCCGGCCTGCTGATCTCCGCGGAGACGGAGAAGGCGGGGGGGCTGGTCTACCGCATGACAGCCTACTCCGCCATCCAGTCCCCCTGTCCCAGCACCACGGAGTTCGCCCTGCCTGACGGCACGGTAAAGCACACCTTGGAGTGAGCGGGGTCAGTCCTTTTTCTCCCCGTTCAGCCCCATGATGAGCACCAGACCCAGGGCGATGACCAGCTCCAGGTCGTCCCCCTCCACCAGCAGAAACAGGACGATGAGCAGCAGCAGGATGTCCCCGCTGTCCAGATCGTCCAGCTTCAGCGCTTTCAAAAGTCCGGATACACCGCCTCCCTGCTCCCCCCGCCCGAAGAGGAGGGAGGACAGCTCCGGCAGAGAGCGCCCCCTGGGGGGCGCGTCCGCCTGGGGCGGCGGCGGAGGCGGCGGAGCGGGAGCCTGGGCCGGGGGCGGCGGAGCGTCGTCCACCCGCACCCGGGTATATGTACCCCCCTGGGGGATATATCGGTTATACATGCGCGTCCCCTCCTGTTTCGCCCATAGACGTCAGCGCTGTCCGCACCACCCGGGCCAGCCGGGCCAGCTGCACCGCCTGATCCACCTTGGCGTACCGCTCCTGCCGCAGGAAGGGCTTCAGGGCCAGGAGAAGGGCGGCGTTTTTGTCCTCGCCGCTCTGATACTCCCGCAGGATGCGGCCGCCCAGCTGGAGCAGCCGGGGGTCCAGCTGCCCCAAGGCGGCGGCCGGGTCGCCCTCCGCCGGGGGCGGGGGGGACGGGGGAGAGGACGGCTGCGTCCCCGGAGGGTGCTCCCCGCCGCCGGACAGGGACTGGGCCAGGGCCATGATCTGGCTCATGGCGTTCTGGTCGCCCAGGATGCTGCTGAGTTTTTCCTCAAATTCCGCCATGGCGGTCCCCCTCTCCCGCTGCTCGTGTCAGTCCAGCCCCGCCTGCTTCACCTGCCGGCTGAGGGCCTCCATCAGGTCGGCCCCCTCCCGGGTGGACATGAGCCGGTCCATCATGGCCATCAGCTGCTCCGGCTTGCCCGCCGCGGCGGCCTGGGCCGCGTCCTTGACGCCGCCGGACTGCTCCAGCAGCTGCACCAGCCGTTTGGCCTGGCCGGACTGGGCCAGCTTGCCGATGGCCTGCCTGTTTTTCATCAGCTCCTCCGGAATGCCGGAGGGCGTGCCTGTCTGCTTCATGGCGCGCTCCCACCTTTGCTTTCAGATACTTTATTCTATGCGGACGCAATGAGAAGGTGACCCCTTTTGAAGATCCTTGTTTTTTCTGATTCCCACCGCTCCGTGGGCGGCATGATCGACGCTGTGGAGCGGGAGAAGCCCCAGCAGATCATCCACCTGGGAGATATTCTGGACGACGCCCAGGCGCTGTCCTACGCCTGCCCCATGCTGCCCGTGGCCATGGTGCCGGGCAACTGCGACGGCTGGACCATGCAGCCCGCCGAGAAGTGCATCGCGCTGGAGGGCAAGACCGTCCTGGTGGGCCACGGCCACACCTGGGGCGTCAAGAGCGGGTACGACGCCGCCATCGCCCGGGCGCGGAAGATGAACGCGGACATTCTGCTGTTCGGCCACACCCACCGGGCATACTGTGAACAGCTGGAGGACGGCCTGTGGGTGATGAATCCCGGCGCCGCCCGGGCCACCTACGGCGTTATCACGATCGATAACGGCGTCATTCACTGCGAGCTGAAGCAGATGGACTGAGTTCCGGTATCCCGACCGTTCAGGAGGTACCCCCATGATGAAAAAGCTGTCCCGGCTCCTGTTCCACCGATCCGTGCTGGTGGGGCTGGCCCTGCTGGCGCAGATCGTCACCTTTCTGGTGATGATCTCCTTCTTCTCCGAGCACACCGGCTTCTTTTTCTGGTCCTGCATCGCCCTGAGCGTTCTGGCCGCTCTGGCCATTTTAGGAAGCCGGAGCGAGCCGGGGTATAAGATCGTCTGGCTGCTGCTGGTGGCGGTGTTCCCCGTGTTCGGCGGCCTGATCTACCTGATGG
>CAVJLQ010000051.1:0-9572 GCA_963650435.1 Alloprevotella sp.
CTGCACTTGGAGCCGATGGTGTTGGCCTCCCGGTTGAACTCCTGGATCAGGAAGTCCAGCTTGCGGCCCACGGCGCCGCCCTTGCCCAGCAGCTCCCGCAGCTGGGACAGGTGGCTGTGCAGACGCACGGTCTCCTCGTCCACGGCCACCTTATCGGCGAAGATAGCAGCCTCGGTCAGCAGCCGGCTCTCGTCGATCTGGGTGTTCTGAAGCACCTCCTGCATCTTGGCCTCCAGCCTGGTGCGGTACTCCTTCACCGTCTCCGGCGAGCGCTGCTCCACCTGGGCGGTCAGGCTCTCGATGGTGTCCGCCCGGCCCAGGATGTCCGCCTTCAGCTTTTCCCCCTCCCGGGCACGCATGGTGTTGAAGTCGTCCAGGGCCCTGTCCAGGGCGGCCAGCAGCAGGGCCTTCACCTGGTCCTGGTCCTCCTCCTTCTTCTCGACCGTCAGCACGTCGGGGAAGCGGGCCAGATCGGCCGTTTTATAGTCGCTGAGGATGGTGCGGTTGCCCTCCTCGGCCCCCAGCTTCTCCAGCTGGAGCATGGCGCGGACGTAGGCCCGGGCCAGGCTCTCGTTGACGGTGACCGTCACATCGTCGCCCCCCTCGTGGGCCACGTTGACAAATACATCTACCTTGCCGCGGCTGACCTTGCTCTGCACCAGCTCCTTCAGGGCGTCCTCCGCAAAGATGTAGGTGCGGGGCATCTTGACCGTGCAGTCCAGATAGCGGTTGTTCACCGCCCGCAGCTCCACGGTGACGGTGGTCCCCTGGGCGGTCTCTTCTCCCCGGCCGTAGCCGGTCATGCTCTTGACCATATCGGGTCACATCCTCTTGTCAGTATAGTTTCATCGCCTGCCCAGGCGGCAGGCCAGCAGGGCGATCAGCTTGGACAGCCCCACGTCGTAGATCACAAACACCACATTGGCGGCGGGCAGCAGCAGCCAGGCGCGGCCGGACAGCCACTCAGGCAGGCTCAGTCCCAGCAGGCTCCGCAGTCCCAGCCAGACCAGGGCAAACGCCGCGTTGAAATACAGCAGCTTCAGCCCCCACTGGGGAAGCTGATCTCTGAACTGCTCGATCCGGCTCTTCACCACCGGATACAGCCCCAGAAAAACGGTGAACAGCAGGGCGACCGCCTTGTTGGGCAGCAGGAGCAGCCCCAGCAGGGCGATCACCGCCCAGCACAGATACCCCGCGGTCCGTCCGGCCACCAACACGGCGGCCACAGGGAACAGGCCCGCCGCCGCGGTGACCCCGGTGTATCCCGAGGGCACCAGACAGGCCAGCCACAGCACAGCCAGGCCGCCGGCAGCCAGCACCCCCACCAGAGCGGTGCGGCCGGCGGGGCCTTGTCCTATCCCGCGGGACATTTAACAGTGCCCTCCCCCGCACAGGCAGTTCAGGCACATCATGGTGGTGCAGCAGTCCATGGCGTCCACACTGCTGGAGTAGCCGTAGGGCCGGTAGACCTGCCCGCTGCCCTGCATCATGCTCAGGGCCTGGCGGTACTCCATGTTGTTGGGCTCCATCTGAACGGCCAGGCGGAAATTCTGCCCCGCCTCGTCCAGCCAGCCCTTCCGGTAGGCGATGCTGCCAGCCAGGAAGTACCACTCGCCGCTCTTTCCGGGGATGCTCTGCAAAAGCTCCTCCGCCTGCTGAAGGTTGCCGGCGTTGATGAACGAGCGCACCCGGCTGAACTCCGCCGTGCCGCCGCTGTACTGCTGCTGATAGCCGCTCTGATAAGAGGAGGCCGACGTGCCGCCGCGGTAGCCGCCGCTGCGCATCTTGGTGATGGTGTCGTAGGCCTCGTTGATCTCCTTCATCTTCTCCTCGGCCAGGTCGGCCAGGGGGTTGTTGGCGTAGTTGTCCGGGTGGTACTTCCGCGCCAGTTCCCGGTACGCCTTCTTCACTTCGTCGTCTGTGGCGTCCTGACCGACGCCGAGAACGGTATAGGGATCTTTCATGGGTGTCTTCTCCATATCTTCTGTTTTTTGATGGTCTGCCAGCTGCCCTCGAACACCGCCCGCTGCACCAGAGGGAGCCCCAGATAGAGGATATTCTCCAGCACAGCTGTGCGGCAGCCAAAGTCCAGCAGCTGAAAGGCCGAACACGCCAGATCGATCGACCGGTCCAGGGTGAGCTTCAGGGCTTCGTCGTCCCCCTGTGCCCCGAACCGGGCGGCGATGGGATTGTACCGTCCGGCGGCCAGGTCCTCCGCCAGATCGTCCCGGGCGTCGATCAGATAGATCCACCGGCCCAGGTGATACAGCAGCTGCTCCAGCGCCCGGTCGCGGACAGGGTCGCCGTTTTTAGGGGCGGCCGCCCGCAGCAGCCCGGCAAAGGCATCCGCCGCCCGGTCCATAGAGGGGCAGTTTTCCCTCTCCAGCTGGGCCAGCTGGGCCAGCTGCTCCCGGGCCGCACGGTCAAAGTCGGGACAGGCGTCCGCCGCCCGGCGGTACGCCATCCGGACGGTCAAAGCGACGCTCCGGGCGGACATCCCCTTCCAGAAGCCGTCGTCTGACACGCTGTCCCGCAGCTTCCACCATGTGAGGATCATGCTCTCCCGGGCCGCCAGCTCCAGCGCCGGACTGTCCGGACACATGGGCTTTTTTACCGCCGGGTTCGCACAGCACCGCCCGGTGCAGGGGACGAACCTCTCCTCCGGCCCCCACAATAGCAGGACCAGAAAGGTAAAGTCAAAGTTGAGAAACAGGGGGGCCAGAGGCCCGCAGGTCCTTCTCATGCAGCGGCACAGGCCGCAGTAGGTGGCACGGTACAGGTCAAAGTCCTTGCCCTTCAGCTCGTCCCGCACCGGCCGGACATATCCGAACATCAGCTCAGCCGCCGCACGACCGTGAATTCAGGGCCCTGTTTTTGGGTCAGCGCCCGGTCATAGGCCCAGGCGGGCAGAAAGCCCACGGCCAGGCCAGCCAGTGCGGCCAGCAGGGCCTGCCCCTCCCCCAAATGCAGGGCGGACTGGCCCAGCACATAGCCCAGGATCATGGTCACGATGGGCAGCGCAAATACCAGCATGGACACGCCCACGGCGCTGCCCGCCCGGCTGTCCACCTCTACGATGTCCCCGGGCTGGACCCCGACGGAGTCGCTGGCCAGGGCCAACAGCTCCTCCTGGGGCTTCATGCCGCAGTGGTCGCAGCCGCCGCTGCCCATGCAGCTCAGGCCGCACTCCATCTGCCGCATCAGCGACACCTGAACGGTGTGCCCGTCCAATCTTTTCTTTACAAACGCATTCTGACTCATGGGTCCCTCCGTGTATTGCTCCGGCCTTCCGCCGATATTCCTATCGGGTCACGCTGACCACGATGCTGTAATCTCCGATGACGCCCACGCTGCCCGCCGCGTCCAGATACACCCGCACGGGGATGGTGTAGGTGCCGGAGCCGGTGACGTCCTTCAGGTCGGCCACGATGCGCAGCTGACTGCTGTCGATCAGGGCCAGCTCCTCGGCCGCCCCCCGGACATACACCGTCTTTGCCTCGGTATCCGACCGGGCGGAGTAGCCGCTGGGCACGTTCTGCAGCTTGATGTTGTCCACCTCATAGGACCGGGTGTCCAGACCGCTGACGGTGACGGTCACCTTGGCCTCGGTGATGCCGGTGACATTCTCCAGACTGGGATCCAGGTCGATGTTGAAGGTGAAGTTGCTGGTGCCCACCACCTTGGACAGATCGATGCTGCCCAGGGAGATCTCGGTGAGGTGCTCCACGTCCTCCTTGGTCCCCGCTACGGTGATCTTGCTGGGCACGATCAGGGGTTCGGCGATGTCATCCACGGTGGCGCCGCCGCCGGCCACGATATTTACCGTAAGGGGAATCTCCTTTACGACCACGATGGGATATACCACATAGGCGGTGTCACAGCTGACCTCCGCGTCCAGATCCTTCAGCTCGTCCCCGCTGCTGTCCAGCAGCTTGATGGGCAGGTCGCCGGTGTATTTCTCCTTCAGCTCCTTGGCCTCCAGCACCACCACGGCCCGGGCCACCCGGTTCACCTGCTCCACCGAGCCGCTGATGGTGACAGACGACGGCTCGATGGTGGGGGTGCCCGCCTGATAGCCCTTGGCCACGCTGCCCTGCAGCTGGAACTCGATGGGGACGGTGTTGGTGTACAGCTTTTCCACGGTGACGGTAATGGTCTCCGGCTCGCGGTCCTGGATGACCGCGCTTTCGATATTCATCACGTTGGACGGCAGCGCGATGCTGCAGGTCAGAGTGTGCTCCCCCGCGGCATCGATGCGGGAGACGTCCACGCTGGCGGTGATGTTCTTCCGGCTCATTTCGCTCAGCACGCTGGCGGGGCCCTGGATGGTGGCGCTCACCCGGTCGGCGGACAGGCCGGCAACGGTCAGCCCTTTGCTGGCCAGTACGCTGGAGCCGGTGACCTGAACGGGGATGTTACGGATGCGCGCGTCCCCCACCGGGTCCTTTTCCGCCCGGATATACAGCCAGAACACCACGGCCAGGAAAATGGACAGCAGGACATAGGCCCACTTGCTCTCCTTCCAGACAGGAAGATCACGCATCCTCTTCCTCCTTTCTGCCCAGGCCGGCCAGCAGGCCGGACACAGAAGCGAACAAAGCACTGTTCTTTTTCTCCGTATCCTCGTGCACCGCCAGCTCGTTGCGCAGCAGGCGCTCCAGCGTCTCGGGGGCCAGGTGGCGCTTCAGCAGGCCGCCCACGGCGGCGGAGATGGAGCCGGTCTCCTCTGACACGATGACCACCACGGCGTCGGTCTGTTCACTGATGCCGATGCCGGCCCGGTGCCGCATGCCCAGGTCCCGGCTGAGATTCACGTTGCCGGACAGGGGCAGCATGCAGCCCGCGCCCACGATGCGGCCGTTCCGGACGATGACCGCCCCGTCGTGGAGGGGGGCCTTGTTCCAAAACAGGTTTTTCAGCAGCTCGGCGGACACGGCGCAGTCCAGAGGCGTTCCCGTTTTGATCACGCTGTCCAGCAGGTTCTGCCGCTCGAACACCATCAGTGCGCCCACCTTGTCCCGGGACATAGAGGTATATGCCTCTACCGTCTGGGTGATGGCGGTCTCGACCTGGTCGGGGTCAGCGCTGTAGCGGGAGGTGAATACTCCGGCCAGGCGGCTGCTGCCCACCCGCTCCAGAAAGCTGCGGATCTCCGGCTGGAACAGGATGACCAGGGCCAAAATGCCCCACTCTACCGCCTTGTTCAGCAGGAAGCTGGTGGCGATCAGCTGGAACTTGGAGGACAGCCACATGGCCACCAGCAGCAGTCCCACGCCCCGCAGCACCCGCCCGGAGCTGCTCTTGCGCACCATCCACAGCAGCTTGTAGATCACAAAGGAGAGAATGGCGATGTCCAGCAGGTCTGTGATATGGATGGACATATAGACGGGCAGCCCGTCCGCGATCAAATTCTGTAATAGTTCGTTCAACTGGGCCACTCCCTCTGCACAGTTTATCAAGTTATTATACGATATTCCAGCGAACATAGCAACAGCATTTCACCCCGGGAGGATGAATTTTTTCTGAATTTTAGCCGGGAACGAAAATATCCCCGGCCCTAGACCCGGGCCGGGGATATTCCTGGTTCAGCGGTCCATGACCGCGCGCACCGCGCGGATGAACCTTTCCGTCTCCTTCGCCGTCGTAAAGGCGGAGACGCTGGCCCGGACCGTTCCGGTCTCCAGCGTGCCCGCCGTGGTATGGGCCAGAGGGGCGCAGTGCAGTCCCGCCCGCAGGGCAAAGTCCATGTCGTCCAGCAGACCGCACAGCTCCTCGCAGTCCTCCCCCGCCGCCCGGAAGGACAGCACCCCCACCTGGTCGGCCGGGTCGGCCGCCCGGAACGCCTGTATCCCCGGGACACCGGCCAGCCCCTCGCCCATGCGGGCGGCCAGCTGCCGCTCGTGGGCGCCGATGGCCGCTGTGCCCCGGGCCCTTACAAAGCGCAGCCCCTCCAAAAGTCCGGCCACGCCGGCCATATTGTGGGTGCCGGCCTCCAGCCGGTCGGGCAGGAATTCGGGCATGGCCTGATTTCGGGACTCGCTGCCCGTGCCCCCCTCCATCACCGGGAGGGCCGAACCGGCACACAGCAGCAGCCCAGTCCCCTGGGGCCCATACAGTCCCTTGTGGCCGGGCATGGCGATAAAGGCTGCCCCCGTCTGCTTCAGGGACACCGGCAGGGCCCCCGCCGACTGGGACGCGTCAAGAATCAGGGGCACGCCCCGGCGGCGGCACAGGGCGGCGATCTGCTCCACCGGCAGCACATAGCCGAATACGTTGGACACATGGGTGCAGATCGCCGCATCCACCTCCGGCGTCAGCAGGCGTTCAAACTCCGCGGTCATTTTCTCCGGCTGAAACAGGGGGGCCGCCGCAGTTTTGACCGTCACATCGCCGATGGCGTGGAGCGGCCGGGTCACGGCGTTGTGCTCGTAGCCGGAGATCAGGACCGTCATCCCAGGCTTCACCAGGGTCTTGATGGCGATGTTCAGCCCGTGGGTGGCGTTGAAGGTGAATACCACCTGCTCCGGGTCATCTACGTCAAACAGCTCTGCCGCCGTTTTCCGGCACAGATATGCCGTTTTCGCCCCCAGCCGGGACGCCTGGTGGCCGCCGCGGCCGGGAGAGGACATGGAGCGGATGGCCCGGGCAGAGGCCCGGGCCACCGCCGGCGGCTTTTGCAGGGTGGTGGCCGCGCTGTCCAGATAGATCACAGCTCCACCTCCTTGTAGTCTCCGCCGGCATCCTTGGAGAACACCCTCTTTGGCATCAGATCCGCCCGATACAGCAGCGCCAGCGCCTCGCTCAGGCGGCGCTGGGCGATCTTGACCGAGTGGCTGCAGCCCTCCCCCGCGATCTGCCTGGGCGAGCGCAGGATCTGGGTGGGAACGCCCCCTCGCTCCAGTACCTCCGCGGTGCGCTGGGCATAGGTGAGGGAGCGGCATACGATGAGATAATAGAGCATAGCTACGTTCCTTTCCTATCTCTGTGCGGCCCTGTCAGAGACAGAGCCGCGCATCCCATCCTATGTCCGTCCGGGCCTTTCGGACACAGCGGCGGCCCGTCTCTGAAGAGACGGGCCGCCGCAGGACCGCTGTTTCACTTTTCCAGCAGGCACACCGCGTGGGCAGCCATGCCCTCGCCCGAGCCGGTAAAGCCCAGCCCCTCCTCCGTGGTGGCCTTCACGTTCACCTGCTCCTCCTCCAGCCCCAGATGCCGGGCCAGCGCCCGGCGCATGGCCGGGATGTAGGGGGCCAGCTTGGGCCGCTGGGCTAAAATAGTGGCGTCCACATTGGACACCTGCCAGCCCCGCGCCCTCAGCAGTCCGGCCACATGCTCCAGCAGCTCCATGCTGTCCGCGCCGGCGTAAGCGGGGTCGGTATCCGGAAAGTGCTTCCCGATGTCCCCCAGCCCGGCGGCCCCCAGCAGGGCGTCCATCACCGCGTGGGTCAGTACGTCGGCGTCAGAGTGGCCCAGCAGGCCCTTTTCATAGGGGACCTCCACTCCGCCCAAGATCAGCTTCCGCTCCGGGACCAGGCGGTGTACGTCATAGCCGTGTCCGATCCGCATCATAGCTCTCCCCTCCCCCTGGCCTCCAGGATCGCCCGGGCCACCAGCAGGTCGAAGGGCGTGGTCAGCTTCAGCGCCTCCTTGCTGCCCCGGGTCAGGGACACCTTCATGCCCATCCGCTCCACGCAGGAGCAGTCGTCCGTCACCTGTGCCCCCTCCTCTGCCGCCTTTTGCAGGGCGGCGCGGATCAGGTCGGCGTCAAACACCTGGGGGGTCTGCACCGCCATAAGGGCGGCCCGATCCACGGTATCCACCGCCAGGCCGTCCTCCACACGCTTGACCGTATCGGTCAGCGGCAGCGCCGGGGCGGCCGCCCCAGTCTCGGCCCCCCGCAGCAGGACCTCCTCCAGCACGCTCTGAGGCAGCAGGGGCCGCGCCCCGTCGTGGATGGCCACCAGCTCCGCATCCGGGCGTATCTCGCTCAAGCCCTTCCGCACAGAGTCTATGCGCTCCGCCCCGCCGACGACCACCTTGGTCACCCGGTCCAGGCGGTACTTCCGGCACAGGCGGCCGATCTCCTCCAGCCGCTCCCGGCTGGTGACCACGACCACCTCGTCCACCAGGGGGCAGTCCTGAAACACCCACAGGGCGTGCACGATGGCCGGCAGCTCCCCAAGGGGCACCATGATCTTGTCGATCCCCTCCATGCGGGAAGCGCTTCCCGCCGCCACCACGATCACCGAGGTGACAGGCCGCGCCTTTCTTGCCTGTTCCCCGCGTTTTTCCTTCAACCAGCCCATCAAACCGGACATCATCCTACCTCCCGCTGTATTTTGCGCCTGAAAAAAGGGGCCGGACGGCCCCTTTTCATTCTTGTCTTACCCCAGAGCCAGGTCGATCTGCTCCTCCACGGCCTCGTAGCTGCTGCTTTTAGACAGCACCAGCTCTGAGATCAGGATCTGCTTGGCCGCGTGGAGCATCTTCCGCTCGCCGGTGGACAGCCCCCGGGCGTTCTCCCGCAGGGTCAGCCCCTTGACCACACTGGCCACCTGGAACAGGTCGCCGCTCTTCATCCGCTCCAGATTCTGGCGGTAGCGGCGGTTCCAGCTCTCGTCCGTATCCACAGGCAGATGGGGCAGGGCGGCCAGGATACGGTCGGCCTCCTGCCCGTCCACAATGGGGCGCACGCCGATCGTGCCGCTGCCCTCCGTCGGGATCATAACGACCATGGCGCGCACAGGCAGCTTCAGGATGTAATACTCCCGCGTCACGCCGCTCACCCGCTTGCGCACGATGCTCTCTACCACACCGGCCCCATGCATGGGATGGGCCACCTTATCCCCGATCTGGAACAACGGTCACACCTCCTCGACCTTCGTCTGTCACTGCCTTCTTCCTCTTTCAGGGCGGAACTGGATCCTTTCCCCTATTTTCCCCTTTATTATACCGTCCTAAACGGACCGGCGCAAGTGTCCCCACGATTTTTGGCAAATATTGTGATCTGTTACAGGAGATATTCCCGCCGATCTCCGCCGAAGCGCACAAAAAGCCCCCCGTCCGGATCATATCCGGACGGGGGGCTTCCGCTTTATTTACCTGCAGATCACTCCTGCTCGGGCTCTTCCTCAGCCTCCTCGGCGGGGGCCTCCTCCAGCAGGGCGCGGATGGACAGGGACACCTTCTGGTTGTCCATGTCGATGGCGGTGATCTTCACGTCCACCTTATCGCCCTCGGCCAGCACGTCGCCGGGCTTCTCGATGCGGTGGTCGGCGATCTGGGAGATGTGGATCAGGCCGTCCACGCCGGGGACGATCTCGGCAAAGGCGCCGAAGGTCATCAGCTTGACGATGCGGACGTTGGCCACGTCGCCCACCTGATAGGTGGTGGTGAACACGGTCCAGGGATCCTGGCTGTGGTCCTTCATGCCCAGGGAGATCTTCTTCTTCTCCTTGTCGAAGGAGATGACGTACACATCCACGGTGTCGCCCACCTTGACCACCTCAGAGGGGTGCTTGATGCGGCTCCAGGACAGCTCGGAGATGTGGACCATGCCGTCCACGCCGCCG
>CAVJLQ010000052.1:0-24420 GCA_963650435.1 Alloprevotella sp.
GCAAGAAAAGAAATATCTGTGAACAAAACGGTTCCAGCGCCCTTGACGGGAGAAAAATCCCGTGGGATAATGACCGTTGTATGAAAGTTCCCCCTTCCGTGATGCGCCGCCCGCGGGCGGCAGAAGTTGGGGCATGAGCAAAGAGAGGGTGCATGTTTTGACCAGGCTGCTGATGAGACTCTTCCTGCCCAAGGATGCGGCGGCGGATGACCCCGCGGTGCGCCGCCGGTGCGGAAGTCTGTCCGGGGGCGTGGGCATCGGACTGAACCTGCTGCTGTCCCTGGGTAAGCTGCTGTCCGGCCTGCTCACCGGGTCGGTGGCCATGGTGGCCGACGGACTGAACAACCTGTCCGACGCGGCCACCTCGGTGGTCACGCTGGTGGGGTTCCATCTGGCTGGGCAGAAGGCCGACCGGGAGCACCCCTTCGGCCACGGGCGCATGGAGTACGTCACCGGCCTGATCGTGGCCCTGGCGGTGCTGCTCATGGGCTTCGAGGTGGGCCGCTCCGCCGTGGAGCAGATCTTCGTGCCGGAGGAGGTGGCCTTCTCCTGGACGGCCTGCGGGGTGCTGCTGGCGTCTATCCTGGTGAAGCTGTGGATGTTCCTGTTCAACCGCCGGCTGGGCAGATACATCGACTCCGCCGCCCTGGAGGCCACCGCCGCCGACTCCCTGTCCGACACCCTGTCCACCGGGGTGGTGCTGCTGGCCGCTCTGGCCGGGCGGTTCCTGTCCCTGCAGATCGACGGCATCGCCGGCCTGCTGGTGGCGGCCTTTATCTTAAAGACCGGCTGGACCGCCGCCAAGGAGACCCTGGACCCCCTGCTGGGCCGGCCCATGGACCCCCGGCTGGCCGCGGACATCGACCATCTGGCGGGACAGTACGACCACATCCTGGGCATCCACGACCTGGTGTACCACGACTACGGCCCCGGCCGGGCCATGATGTCCTTCCACGCGGAGGTGCCCGCCGACGGGGATATGCTGGAGCTGCACGACATCATCGACACCATCGAGCGGGACATGGAGCACAAGCACCACATCAAAACGGTGATCCACATGGACCCCATCGTCAACGACGAGCGCACCCAGGAGATGAGGACCCAGGTGCTGGCCCTGGCCCAGAGCATCGACCCCGCCATCTCCATCCACGACCTGCGCACCACCCAGGGCCCCCTGCTGACCAACCTGATCTTCGACATGGTGGTGCCCTACCACTTCCGCCTGTCCGACCAGGAGACGGCGGCGGAGATCGACCGCTTGGTAAAGGAGCATCTGGGGTCGAATTACTATACCGTAGCCACGGTGGAGCGCTCCTATGTGTGGTCGGGGGACTGACGAGACAGGCCGTGATATTTACAGATTATTCACCCAAGAGGGGTGGGATCGTTTATAATAAGAAGCAACGATACCAAAGGAGAGCAGGTGTTTTCTTATGGCAAAAAAGGTACTGATCGTAGAGGATGACAGCAACATCGCCGAGCTGCTGCACCTCTATCTGGAAAAAGAGGGGTTCGAGACCCAGGTGGCCCGGGACGGGGGCAAGGGGGTGGAGCTGTTCCGCTCCTTCCAGCCCGACCTGGTGCTGCTGGACATCATGCTGCCGGTAATGGACGGCTGGTCCGTGCTGCGGAAGATCCGGGAGGGCAGCAAGACCCCCGTTATCATGCTCACCGCCAAGGGCGAGCTGGAGGACCGGGTGACCGGCCTGGAGAGCGGCGCCGACGACTATATCGTCAAGCCCTTCGAGATGAAGGAGGTCCTGGCCCGCATCCACGCGGTGCTGCGCCGCTCCGGCGCCGAGGAGGAGCCCGGCGCTAAAAAGCTGACCTACGACAAGCTGGTCATCAATCTGGACTCCTATGAGCTGCTGATCGACGGCCGCCGGGTGGACACGCCCCCCAAGGAGCTGGAGCTGCTGTATCACCTGGCCGCCTCCCCCAACCGGGTGTTCACCCGCAACCAGCTGCTGGACGAGGTGTGGGGCTTTGACTACTTCGGCGACAGCCGCACCGTGGACGTGCACATCAAGCGCCTGCGGGAGAAGCTGGAGGGGGTCAGCGACCAGTGGCGGCTGAAGACCGTGTGGGGCGTGGGGTACAAGTTTGAAGTGGGCACCCCAGCCTGAGCCCCCTGAATCCATCTGCAATGAGGTGACAACACCTTGAAGAGTATTTACAAACGACAGCTGGTGATGATGATCAGCATCGTGGCCGTGTCCTTCACCCTGCTGTCCGCGGCGTTCATGCTGCTGTCCTACCGCTATATCCTGGGCGAAAAGCGGCAGGCCCTGGAGCGCAATGCCGAGGACATCGCCTCCCTCACCTCCCGCTACATCAGCAGCGCCTGGGGGGGCGACATCCAGGGGGAGGCCTTCCGCAACTCCCTGTATCTGATCGTCCGCTCCTCCGACAGCTATGTGGTGCTGTCGGACGCCGCCGGCAGCATGATCTACGCCTGCGACGGCGAGGCCTACTACCCCGTTGACCAGACGGTGCCCGGAGCTGTGACCCGCCAGGTGATAGAGCAGGGCAAATATACCGGCATGTCCGACCTGGGCGGGCTGTTTGAGCAGAACCGCTATGTGGTGGGCGTCCCCTTTCTGCTGACCCGGGGAACGGCGTCCAGCATCCAGGGCATGGTGCTGGTGTCCTCAGACACCGCCGCCGTGCAGAGCATGTGGCAGGACACGGTGACCATCTTCTTCTTTGTGGCCGTGGTGGTGCTGATGATCGCCGTGGTGGCCAGCTCCCTGTTCGCCTCCTACCAGTCCCGGCCCTTGAACGAGATGGCGGAGGCCGCCCGGAAGTTCGGCCAGGGGGAGTTCGACACCCGGGTCACCGGCTATGAGAACCGGGGGGACGAGATCGGCGCCCTGGCGGAGTCCTTCAACTCCATGGCCAACTCCCTGGAGAAGGTGGAGAGCCAGCGGGCGGACTTCATCGCCAACGTGTCCCACGAGCTGAAGACCCCCATGACCACCATCGCCGGCTTTGCCGAGGGCATCCTGGACGGCACCATCCCCCCGGAGCGGCAGAAGGAGTCCCTTCAGATCATCGTGTCCGAGACCCGGCGGCTGTCCCGCCTGGTGCGGCGGATGCTGGATCTCAGCCGGCTGAACGCCCTGGCCGAGACCAATGTCACTGCCCAGGAGCAGTTCGACCTGACCGAGGTGATGCGCCGGGTCATCGTCAGTCTGGAGGGCAAGATCACCGGCCGAAAGCTGGACGTGGACGTGCAGATGCCCGACGAAAAGCTGATGGTGTGGGGCGACCCCGACTCCATCACCCAGGTGTGCTACAACCTGCTGGACAACGCGGCAAAATTCGCCGCGGCGGGCACGGTGATCACCATCCTCATCACCAAAAAGGACGGCAAGGCGTATACCACGATCCGCAACCTGGGGGCCACCGTCCCCAAGGACGAGCTGCCCGTCCTCTTTGACCGGTTCCACAAGGCGGACTACTCCCGCAGCATGGACCGGGAGGGCGTGGGCCTTGGCCTTTACATCGTAAAGACCATCCTGGGCAACCTGAAGGAGGACATCCACGTCACCAGCGAGGACGGCGTGACCGAGTTCACCTTCACCCTGACCCTGGCATAAGATCAAGAGAGGACCCCTCCGCCCGTACTCCGGGCGGAGGGGCAGACAGAAAGGAGGGGCGGATATGGCGGATAAGCTGTGGACCGGGGGACCCTGGGAGCAGGAGGACCCCCAGTGGCCGGTGCCGCCCAAGGTAACGGTCCCCCCGCCGGGGCTGCTCACTGCCGCCCCCCGGCCCCGCCGCAGGCGGAAAAAGCTGTGGAAGGGCGGGGCGGTCCTGGTGGCCGTGGTGGCCGTGATCACGGGGCTGACCCTGGGCCTGAACCGGCTGTTCAATGACTACTTCCCCGGGGACACCCCCCCCGACGACGACTACAGCTTCTACTACGGCGACGACGAGGAGCCGTCAGACACGCCCCCCGCCATCCCCCAGGCCCCGGCCCGGGGGGACGTATCCCTCCTGCTGGCGGGCGCGGGGGAGCAGGAGCTGGACTTCCGCCAGATCTATACCAAGCTGGCCCCCTCCATGGTGTCCATCCAGGCGGAGGAGAAGGACGCCTATTACTACACCACCGGCACCGGCATCATCCTCACCGAGGACGGCTATATCCTCACCAATGCCCACATCGTGGCCGGGGCGGACAAGGTGTCTGTGACCTTTTCTGACAACAACACCCGCACCGCCCGCCTGGCGGGCTTTGCGGCGGACGAGGACCTGGCGGTGCTGAAGGTAGAGGCCAGCGGCCTTGTCCCCGCGGACTTCGGCGACTCCGACCTGCTGGAGGTGGGGGAGCCGGTGGCCGCCCTGGGCGACCCCCTGGGCTACCGGGCCACCATGACCGACGGCATCATCTCCGCCCTTGACCGGGATATGGATGTGGACGGCCACACCCTCAGCCTGATCCAGACCAGCGCCGCCATCAACTCCGGCAACTCCGGCGGCGCCCTGATCAACCGGTACGGACAGGTGGTGGGGGTCACCACGGTGAAGATCGTCTCCTGGGACGGCTCCAGCGAGGCGCTGGGCTTTGCGATCCCCTCCCGGCGGCTGAAATACGCGGCCGACCGGCTGATCGCCGGGGAGGAGGTCAGCCAGGGCCGCTTCGGCATCACCGTGGACACCCGGCCTCTGGCCGGGGGCGGCGTGGCCGTTCTGGCCGTGGATGAGAACAGCGACGCCGCGGCCCAGGGCATCGCCCCCGGGGACGTGATCCTGCGGGCGGACGGCACCGATGTGGCCGGCGCCTTTTCCCTCAGCCGGGTGCGCACCCGCTGGGGCGCGGGGGACCCCGTGGAGCTGACCGTCCTGCGGGGCGGACAGGAGCTGACCGTTACGGTCAAGCTGATGGAAGCATAAAGTAGAGCGCCCCGGCTGATGCCGGGGCGCTCTGTTTTTCAATGCGCGTAGCCCTGGGGATGGTTTTTGTGCCAGTTCCAGGCGGTGGAGACGATGGTCTCCAGACTGTCGAAGGCGGGCCTCCAGCCCAGCACCTGCTTGGCCTTGTCCGAGGAGGCGATCAGCTGGGCGGGGTCCCCCGCCCGGCGGCCCTCCGCCTGCGCGGGGATGGGGTGGCCGGTGACGGCCCGGCACACGTCGATGACCTCCTTCACCGTAAAGCCCACGCCGTTGCCCAGGTTGAACACGTTGTTCTCCCCGCCGTTCAGCAGGTAGTCCAGGGCCAGGATGTGGGCCTGGGCCAGGTCGCACACGTGGATGTAGTCCCGCACGCAGGTGCCGTCCCGGGTGGGGTAGTCCTCGCCGAAGATATAGACCTTCTCCCGCTGGCCGTTGGGCACCTGGAGCACCAGGGGGATCAGGTGGGTCTCCGGCTGGTGGGCCTCGCCGATGGCGCCGGAGGGGTGGGCCCCGGCGGCGTTGAAGTACCGCAGGGCCACATAGCGCAGGCCGTTGGCCCGGCTGACCCAGGACATCATCTGCTCCATGGCCAGCTTGGTCTGGCCGTAGCAGTTGGTGGGCACGGTGGAGTCGTCCTCCTGAATGGGGACCCGCTCCGGCTCGCCGTAGGTGGCGGCGGTGGAGGAGAACACGATCTTATCCACCCCGTGGGCCGCCATGGCCTTCAGCAGGCAGGTGGTGCCCCAAAGGTTGTTATCGTAGTACTTCAGGGGGTCGGTCATGGACTCCCCCACCTGGGAGGAGGCGGCGAAGTGGATGACCCCCTCGATGTCCTCCCGCTCAAAGATCTGATTCATGGCCGCCCGGTCCCGGATGTCCGCCTGATAGAAGCGGGCCTTGGGGTGGACGGCGGCCCGGAAGCCGGTGACCAGGTTGTCGGCCACCACCACGTCCCGGCCGGCCTCTGCCAGCGCATACACCGTGTGGGAGCCGATATATCCGGCCCCGCCCAATACTAAAATCGCCATAAGCTGTTCCTTTCCCTTGTGTGATATTGGTCCTTAAAAGTCCTACGGCTCCCGCACGGAGCCGCCGTCTACGGTGACGGTGCCGTTGTCCGTCACCAGACCGTCCAGCCCGCCGGGGACGATGACCCGGCCGCCGGTGATGACGATGTCCCCCTCGCCCAGCCACAGGCCCTGGGACAGGGTGACGGTGCCGCCGCGGATCTCCACCCGGCCCTTTTCAATGGACACGGTCCCGTCGGCCCGCAGCGAGCCGCTGCGCACGGACAGCAGGCTGTTCTGCAGCCACACGTCCCCCCGGCAGGTCAGCTCGCCGCCGTCCACCAGGAGAAGGCCCTCGTCCCCCTCATTGCTGCCCATGGTGAGACATTCGCCCTCGCCGTACAGGGTCACGGCGGTGCCCCGGCCCTTCACAGCCATCAGCGGGGCCCGGGTCACCCCCCAGCCCCATATCCCGATCTTCTGGACGGTGACATTGCCCGCCCCGGTGAACAGCAGACTGGTGCCGCCCACGTCGCCGGTGATGATGTTGTTGCCGGACAGGGACACGCACAGGCCGCCCCAGGGCAGCAGCTCCGGCAGATTGGCGTTCATCAGGGCCAGCTGGCCGCTGAAATACCGCCCCCCCGCCTCCATGGCGGTCAGGTCCTCCCAGGCGGTGCCCCCCACGCTGGGGGCCCACTCCTGGCTGTAGACGGTGGCGCAGTACATACTGCCGTCCTCGGCGGCGTTCAGAACGGCGGCGTCCCCCTTGTGGATCTCCGCCTGATCCAGTCCGTCCGCCGTCAGGCTGCCGGCCCCGGCCTGCACCACGCAGCCCGCGGGCAGGGCGGAGGACACATACCCCGCGCCGCCGCTGAGCAGGATCTCCGCCGCGTCCGCCAGCTCGTCGGTGAGCAGGACGCCGTCCCGCAGCACCAGACGGCCGTTCTCTCCGATCTGCCGGGCCAGCAGGGTGCCGCCGGCGGCCATGATGTCGCCGCCCCCGGTCCAGAGCCTTTCGGTATACAGGGCACCGCCCAGCATGACCACGGAGGGGGCCTGCCGCTCCTGGCCCCCGGCCAGGTACAGGTATTCGCACCGCACGGTCACGTCGCCGTCGATCATCAGGGCGGGCAGGGCCAGGCTGCTGCCCCCGCTGCCCAGTCCGGCGGTGTTGGTCAGGGTCAGGGTGCCGCTGCCGGTGATGTAGACGCAGTCGAAGCCGCCGAAGCACTCATAGTCCGGCCCGCCGCCGTCCACGGTGCAGTCCCCCATGATGTTCAGGCGGAGCACCCCCCGTCCGTCGTCCGGCGTAAGGTTGGGGATGGCGCAGTCCCGGGCGCTCAGGGCGAAGGACCTGTATTTCTCCCCCGCCCATACCACCTCGGTGCGGTCATCCTCCTTTACCAGCCGGTCCTCCGGCGCGATCTCCCGCAGGGGGACGTTGCCGTGCACCATCCCCGCGCCCCACTCCAGGCCGCGGAAGCTGCCGTCGGCCATGCGCACGCTGTAGCTGACCCCCAGGCCCTGCATCCCATAGGGGGACATAGGCGCGTCGGGGAAGTCCTCCCCCGCGCCGGCCTGGGCCGCCTCCTGGGCGTACAGGCGGCAGGAGCGGGGCAGCTGCTCCGGATCGGGGACCCCCTCCGGGACAGACAGATCCCCGGCGGGCGGGACGGAGGAGGCCGAGGAGGGCTGCTGCCCCTGCTGGGGGGCGCTGCCGCAGGCGGACAGGGCAAATAGCGCGCTCAGGGTCACCAGGATCGCCAGAAGCCGTTTCATACCGTTTCTCCTTCCATATGTTAAGGGTCCGGCCTTGTACTGAGATTTTAACCGCTTTCCCCGGAAAATGCAAGCCGCGGGCCGGAATTTGGGAATTGAACAACGGCGGGAGATATGCCATAATAAAAGACAGCCGCCCATTGGGCGGAGGATACCCACAAACACAGAGCTACAGAACAGGAGACCGCCATGAAAAAGCTGGTCATTGGAATATTGGCCCATGTAGACGCGGGCAAGACCTCGCTGACCGAGGCCCTTTTGTACCGCGCCGGGGTGCTGCGCAGGCTGGGCCGGGTGGACCACGGGGACGCCTTTCTGGACACCGACGCCATCGAGCGGGACCGGGGCATCACCATCTTCTCCAAGCAGGCCCGGCTGACCGTGGGGGACACGGAGCTGCAGCTGATCGACACCCCGGGCCACGTGGACTTCTCCGCCGAGACGGAGCGGGCCCTTCAGGTGCTGGACTGCGCCGTTCTGGTCATCAGCGGCACCGACGGCGTTCAGGCCCACACCCGCACCCTGTGGAAGCTGCTGGAGCGCTACGGGGTGCCCACGGTGCTGTTCGTCAACAAAATGGACCTGCCCGGGGCGGACCGGGCCGCCCTGCTGGACGATCTGCGGCGGCATCTGGACGGCGGCTGTGTAGACTTCTCCCTGTCCCAGGCGGAGATCCATGAGGAGGCCGCCGCCCTTGGGGACGAGGCACTTTTAGAGAGCTATCTGGAGCGGGGCCGCCTGTCCGACGGGCAGCTGTCCGCCCTGATCGGCGGGCGGTGGCTGTTCCCCTGCTGGTTCGGCTCCGCCCTGCGGGATCAGGGGGTGGACGAGCTGCTGGCCGGTCTGGCCCGGTATGTCCCCGCCCCGGAGCATGGCCCCGCCTTCGGCGCGCTGGTGTACAAGATCTCCCGGGACGGGCAGGGGACGCGGCTGACCTGGCTGAAGGTCACCGGCGGCGCCCTGCGGGTGAAGGACACCCTGTCCAACGCCCGCCCCGGGCTGGAGGAGAACGCCCTCTGGTCGGACAAGGCCGACCAGCTGCGCCTGTACTCCGGGGAGAAGTACGAGCTGGCGGAGGAGGCCCCGGCGGGCACCCTGTGCGCCGTCACCGGCCTGTCCCGCTCCCGCCCGGGGGACGCCCTGGGGGCCCAGCCCCCGCTGCCCGCCCCGGCGCTGGAGCCGGTGCTCACCTGCCAAGTGCTCTTCGACCGGGACCCCCACACCGTCCTGCCCCTGCTGCGGCAGCTGGAGGAGGAGGACCCCCAGCTGCACCTGCGCTGGCAGGAGCAGACGGGGCAGCTGTTCCTTCAGGTCATGGGAGAGGTGCAGCTGGAGGTGCTCTCCCGCCTGGCGCGGGAGCGCTTCGGCCTGGAGCTGTCCTTCGGCCCCGGGGCCATCCTGTACCGGGAGACCATCGCCGCCCCGGTCATCGGCATCGGCCACTTCGAGCCCCTGCGCCACTATGCCGAGGTCCATCTCCTGCTGGAGCCCGCCCCCCGGGGCAGCGGCCTGACCCTGGCCAGCGCCTGCTCCACCGACCAGCTGGACCTGAACTGGCAGCGGCTGATCCTCACCCATCTGGCGGAGCGGGAGCACCCCGGCGTGCTCACCGGCGCCCCCATCACCGATATGAAGATCACCCTCATTGCCGGGCGGGCCCACAACAAGCACACCGAGGGGGGCGACTTCCGCCAGGCCACCTACCGGGCCGTGCGCCAGGGGCTGATGCAGGCGGAGAGCATCCTGCTGGAGCCGTGGTACGACTTCCGGCTGGAGGTGCCCTCCGCCCAGATAGGCCGGGCCATGAGCGACTTAGAGCGCATGGGCGGCCAGTACGAGCCCCCCGTCACCGCGGGGGAAGAGACCGTGCTCACCGGCAGCGCCCCGGTGGCCGCCCTGCGGGACTACCCCCGGGAGGTGGCCGCCTATACCCGGGGGCTGGGCCGGCTGCAATACTCCCCCGGGGGCTTCCGGCCCTGCGCCGACCAGGCGGCCGCCGTGGCCGCCCGGGGCTACGACCCGGAGCGGGACGCCGCCAACCCGGCCGACTCCGTGTTCTGCGACCACGGCTCCGGGGGCATCGTCTCCTGGCGGGACGTGCCCGCCATGGCCCATGTGGACAGCGGCCTGTCCCTGTCCCCCAAGGGGGAGGAGGCCCCTGCACCCGCCGCCCCCCGCGCCCCCGCCGGGGCCGGGTCGGCCGGGGACAAGGAGCTGATGGCCATCTTCGAGCAGACCTACGGCAAGGTGCAGCGCCGGGACTTTCAGCCCCAGCGTCCCCCCGCCCGGCGGGAGCTGGCGGACAGCTACACCATTCGGGAGCAGAAGTCCAGCCCGGACTATCTGCTGGTGGACGGATACAACATCATCTTCGCCTGGCCGGAGCTCCAGGCCGTGGCCCGGGAAAACCTGGACGCCGCCCGGAAGCTGCTGCTGGATGTGCTGGCCAACTACCGTGCCTTCCGCGGGGGGGAGATCATTCTGGTGTTCGACGCCTATAAGGTGAAGGGCAATCCCGGCAGCCTGGAGCAGGTCAACGGCGTCTATGTGGCCTACACCAAGGAGGCCCAGACCGCCGACGCCTACATCGAGCGGGCCACCTATGACCTGGCGAAGGAGCACCGGGTGCGGGTGGCCACCTCCGACGGGCCGGAGCAGCTGATCATCCTGGGCCACGGGGCCCTGCGCCTGTCCGCCCTTCAGCTGCGGCAGGAGATCGAGCAGGCCCGGGGGCAGATCTCCGCCATCCTGTCCGCCCGCATGAGCCGCCCCAGCCGCTCCCACGCCGTGAAGCGCGCCATGGAGCAGGCCCGGCAGAAGAAGGAGGGGGAGCAATGATCCTGACGATCGCTCTGGCCGCCGGGGTGTTCGCCCTGTGCGCCGCCCTGCGGAAACGGCTGACCGGGGCGGCCCCCCGGCCCCTGTGGGGCGGCCGCGCCGCGCTGGAGCCCATGTATAACCACGGGGCGGCCTTTGGCCTGAAGCTGACAGGCCGGCCCCTGCGCGCCCTGACCGCCGGGGCGTTGGCCCTGCTGACCTGGACAGTGGCCCGTCTGGCCGGCCCGGCGGCCAGGGTCGGCGGCGGGCTGGCCCTGGGGGGCGGAGCCGCCAACCTGTATGAACGCCTGCGGCACAAAAGGGTGCTGGACTATCTGCGCTTTCCCCGCCTGCCGGGACGGGGGAAGAGCCTTGTGTTCAACGCCGCCGACTTCGCCATCTTTGCCGGGCTGCTGCTCCTGCTGCTGGGCGGCGGGCGGCGGGGAAAATGATCCCGCCGGGGCTTGTTATTTTCCCGGGATCGTGTATAATGGAGACAGGGGGCCGAGGATCTCGGCCCCGTTGTTCCTGTAAAGGAGATCTTACTATGGAAAAACCCGTTCTCGTCGTGATGGCCGCCGGCATGGGCAGCCGCTACGGCGGTTTGAAGCAGATCGACCCCGTGGGCCCCAACGGCGAGCTGATCATCGACTACTCGATCTTCGACGCCCGCCGCGCCGGCTTTGACACGGTGGTGTTCGTCATCAAGCCGGAGCTGGAGGGGGCCTTCCGGGCCGCCATCGGCGACCGCCTGTCCCGGTATATGAAGGTGGGATACGCGTTTCAGGAGCTGAAGGACCTGCCCGCGGGCTACACCGTGCCCGAGGGGCGGGAGAAGCCCTGGGGCACCTGCCACGCCGTTCTGGCCGCCCGCAAGCTGGTGGACGGCCCCTTCGCCGTGATCAACGCCGACGACTACTATGGGCCGGAGGCGTTCCAGGCCATCTATGACTACCTGTCCGCCAACCCCGACGAGGGGGGCGTGTATCAATACGCCATGGTGGGCTACCGCCTGGGCAACACGGTGACGGAGAACGGCACCGTGGCCCGGGGCGTGTGTGAGGAGGACGAAAACGGCTTCCTGTGCCAGATCACCGAGCGCACCCGCATCGCCAAGGACGGGAACAACGCCCGGTATACCGAGGACGGCGGCGCCACCTGGACCGCCCTGGCGGGAGACACGGTGGTGTCCATGAACCTGTGGGGCTTTACCCGCAGCTTTATGGACGAGGCCAAGGTGGAGTTCCCCGCCTTTCTGCGGCGGACCCTGGTGGAAGATCCTCTGAAGGGGGAGTATTTCCTGCCCGCTGTGGTGGCCGATCTGATCGGCGGGGGCAAGGCCCGGGTGAAGGTGCTGCGCTCCGGCGACCGGTGGTACGGCGTGACCTATCCCCAGGACAAGCCCGTTGTGGTGGACGCCCTGGCCCGGATGACAAAGGACGGCCGCTACCCCGCCCCCCTTTGGCAGGACTAAGCCGCATTTTATCGTTTCAGCCCCCGGACGCCGAAGCGTCCGGGGGCTTTTTGTAAACAATTTTTGAACCCGCCTTTTCCCCCTTGACATTTTTTCATGTCCTGCTAAAATAGTCAGCATGTTAATTATTAACACGTTTATTATTTGAAAGGAGGGGCCTTATGGACGATAGCTTTCGGCAGCTGGAGCTGCTCTCCCGCCAGATCAACCAGGCCCACCGCTGCGCTATCACCGCTGAGCTGGCCGCCCGGGGCTTGAATGAGATCGGCCACCCCATGCTGCTGTGTATCCTGCAGTCCTCAGACCGGGATCCCGAAGCGCGCTGCTTTGCCCAGCGGGATCTGGCCGAGCTGCTGCATATCTCACCGGCGGCGGTGGCAAACTCCCTAAAATCCCTGGAAAAGGGGGGCTACATCACCCGCACCCCCGGCCAGGACGACGCCCGGCGCAACCAGATCCAGCTGACGGACAAGGGCCGGGACGCCATCCAGGGCTGTGTGGAGTCCTTCGCGGCGGTGTCCCACCGGATGCTGGCCGATTTCACCCCGGAAGAGCGGCAGCTGCTGCTGTCCTTCCGCCGGAGGATGCTGAACAACCTGCGGGGCGGCGGAGACGCCCACGCCCCCGCAAAGGAGGAATCTTAACTTGTTTTCCCTGTTTATGACCCATTTGGAGGGGTATAAAAAGGAGGCCGTGCGATCCCCCATCTTCATCGTGCTGGAGGTCATCTGCGAGCTGATCCTCCCCCTGGTGATGGCAAAGATCGTGGACGAGGCCATCCCAGCCGGGGACACCGGCCGCATCTTCCTGCTGGGGGGCGTGATGCTGCTGCTGTCCGTGCTGGCCATGGTGTTCGGCGTGCTCAGCGCCAAATACGCCACCTTCGCCAGCCAGGGCTTCGGCGCCAACCTGCGCCAGTGCCTGTTTGATAAGATCCAGTCCTTCTCCTTCGCGGACATCGACCGGTTCTCCTCCGCCTCCCTCATCACCCGCACCACCAACGACGTGAACGCCATGACCATGATGCTGAACATGGGCCTGCGCATGCTGTGGCGGGCCCCGGTGATGCTGATCGTGGCCCTGGCGATCACCATCCGGCTGAACGCCCGCCTGTCCCTGATCCTGCTGGCGGTCATCCCCGTGCTGGCCCTGGGCATCGGCATCATCATGAAGATCTGCTCCCGCCTGTTCCAGGTGATGCAGCAGAAGATCGACGGCCTGAACAACACCCTGCAGGAGAACCTGGTGGCCATCCGGGTGGTCAAGGCCTTTGTCCGCCAGGACCACGAGAAGGCCAAGTTCAAGACCGCCAACGACGAGCTGACCCAGGCGGGCATGAACGTGGGCCTGCGGGTGATCACCATGATGCCCCTGATGACCGTGGCCATGAACGGCGCCACGGTGGGGGTGCTCTATCTGGGGGGCAAAATGGTCATGCAGGCCGATTTCGACCTGGGCGACCTTCAGGCCATCATCACCTATATCTCCCAGATCCTCATGAGCGTGATGATGATGGCCATGACCTTCCTGCAGCTGTCCCGGGCCCAGGCCTGCGCCCGCCGCATCAGCGAGGTGCTGGACACCGAGCCCTCTGTAGAGGACAGGGAGCAGGCCGCCGGCCGCGCCCTGCCCGCCCCCCGGGGCGAGGTGGAGTTCCGGGACGTGTCCTTCAAATATGTGGCCTCCGGCACCGGGGACGATGTGCTGGAGCACATCAGCTTCACCGTCAAGCCCGGCCAGTTCGTGGCCATCGTGGGGGGCACCGGAACGGGCAAGTCCTCTCTGGTCAACCTGATCCCCCGGTTCTACGACGTCACCGGCGGCGCCGTGCTGGTGGACGGCATGGACGTGCGGGATTACCCCCTGGAGCAGCTGCGCAGCCGCATCGGCATGGTGCTGCAGAGCAACGTGCTGTTCTCCGGCACCATCCGGGAGAACCTGCTGTGGGGCGACCCCGATGCCACCGAGGAGCAGATGATCCAGGCCGCCAAGGACGCCCAGGCCTACGACTTCATCATGTCCTTCCCCGACGGCTTTGACACCGTGCTGGAGCAGGGGGGCGTGAACGTCTCCGGCGGGCAGAAGCAGCGCCTGTGCATCGCCCGGGCCATGCTGCGGCATCCCGCCATCCTGATCCTGGACGACAGCACCTCCGCCGTGGACTCCGCCACCGAGGCGGCCATCCGCGCCTCCTTCGCCAAAAACCTGAAGGGGACCACCGTGATCATCATCGCCCAGCGGATCTCCTCCGTGCAGTACGCCGACGAGATCCTGGTGCTGGACGACGGCAAGATCGCCGGTCAGGGCACCCATGAGCAGCTGCTGGCCAGCAACACCATTTATCAGGAGATCTATCAGTCTCAGCAAGAGGGGGTGCAGGAATAATGCCAGGACCAATGCGCGGCCGCGGCGGCTTTGCCAAGCCCAAGGACCTGAAAAAGACCGCCCTGCGCCTGCTGGGCTACCTCACCCAGAGCCCCCTGCCCCTGCTGCTGGTGCTGCTGTGTCTGGTCACCTCGGTGGCCACCAACATCGGCGGCACCTATATGATGCGGGGCATCATCAACGACTTTATCTGGTCGGGCTGCACCGACTTCGCCGGCCTGGGGCTGGCGATCCTCAGGCTGGTGGCGGTCTATCTGGTGGGCTGCGTGGCCATCTATTTCCAGAGCGCCATCATGATCCGCCTGGCCCAGAGGGGCACCAACCGCCTGCGCAAGGAGCTGTTTGAAAAGCTCCAGCAGCTGCCCCTGTCCTACTTCGACCGCCACCCCCACGGCGAGCTGATGAGCCGCTTTACCAACGACGCGGACAACGTGCAGATGGCTCTGGAGCAGAGCCTGGTCTCCCTGTTCTCCAGCTGCCTGATGTTCGTAGGCCTGGTGGCCGTGATGCTGGCCACCAACTGGAAGCTGTTCCTCTCCAGCGCCGTGGTGCTGGCCCTGACCATGTGGCTGTTCAAGACCCTGGGCGGCCGCAGCCGGAAGTATTACCAGGCCCAGCAGTCCGCCCTGGGCAAGGTGAACGGCGAGATCCAGGAGATCGTAGAGGGGCTGAAGGTGGTCAAGGCCTTCACCCACGAGGAGCAGGCCAAGGCGGAGTTCCGCGCCCTGAACGGCGCCTACCGGGACGCCGCCCAGAAGGCCAACTACTACTCCATCATGATCATGCCCGTGTCCAACAACCTGATGAACATCAGCTACGCCCTCACCGCCGCACTGGGCGGCGTGCTGTCGGTGCTCAACGGCTTCGACCTGGGCGGACTGGTGATCTACCTGAACTACTCCAAGCAGATCGGCCAGCCCCTGAACCAGATCTCCCAGCAGATGTCCACCCTGCTGTCCGCCATGGCGGGCGCGGAGCGCATCTTCGAGGTGATGGACACCCAGCCCGAGGCGGACGAGGGACAGGTCACTCTGGTGCGCGCCCGGAAGGAGGGTGGCCTGCTGACCCCCCTGGCCCCCGGCGAGGCCCGCACGGGCACCTGGGCCTGGAGAGTGCCCCGCACCAGCGGCATGGAGCTGGTGCGGATCCTGACCCTGCCCGACGGCTGCGTCCAGGTGGATCACGACGGCACCGGCTGGGCCTGGAAGTATCCCGGGCCCGACGGACAGATGACCCTGCACCCCATCCGCGGCGCGGTGCGCAGCGAGAAGGGGGAGGACTTCATCTACACCGAGCTGAAGGGCGCCGTGCGCTTCAGCCATGTGGACTTCTCCTACGTCCCCGGCAAGCCCATCCTCCACGACGTGAGCGTATACGCCAACCCCGGCCAGAAGATCGCCTTCGTGGGCTCTACCGGCGCGGGCAAGACCACCATCACCAACCTGATCAACCGCTTTTACGAGATCCAGGGCGGCCTGATCACCTATGACGGCATCGACGTGAAGTCCATCCGGAAGGACGACCTGCGCCGCAGCCTGGGGGCCGTGCTGCAGGACACCCACCTGTTCACCGGCACCATCATGGACAACATCAGGTACGGCCGCCTGGACGCCACGGACGAGGAGTGCATCGCCGCCGCCAAGAGCGCCAACGCCCATTCCTTCATCCGCCGCCTGCCCCAGGGGTATCAGACCATGGTCACCGGCGACGGGGCCAACCTGAGCCAGGGCCAGCGGCAGCTGCTGGCCATCGCCCGGGCCGCCGTGGCCGATCCCCCGGTGATGATCCTGGACGAGGCCACCTCCTCCATCGACACCCGCACCGAGGCCCTGATCCAGAAGGGCATGGACGCCCTGATGGAGGGCCGCACCGTGTTCGTCATCGCCCACCGCCTGTCCACCGTGCGCAACTCCGACTGCATCGTGGTCATCGAGCAGGGCCGCATCCAGGAAAAGGGCAGCCACCAGGAGCTGCTGGAGCAGCAGGGCCGGTACTATCAGCTGTACACCGGCCAGTTCCAGCTGTCCTGACCGCGTCTTTCTCCCCCAACAGAGAAGGCTCCCCGGGCATCCGCCCGGGGAGCCTTTTTTCTTTGCCTGTCCCCTTGCCGCCCCCCGCGGGGAGGGAGAGAATAAAAGCAGAGGGGGCACGATTTTTTGCGCTGAGCTTCTTTACACGGCGGGGGAAGTCCCGTATAATGTAGTTCCGCCCCCTCCTTCGACCAAAATCGATAACAGGAGTGATCTGAATGTCCGCTCAGCTTCAAGCCTCCTCCGCCGGTGTTCCCGCTGATAAAAAGTTCCACACCGCCGCCGTGCTCAGCGTGGCCGCCGGAAATGTGATCTGGGGCTTCACCTTCCTGTTCACCCGCATCGCCCTCCGGGTGGCCGACCCGGCGGTGATGCTGTCCGTCCGCTTCGTTCTCGCCTTCCTGCTGATGAACGTGCTGCTCCTGGCGGGAAAGGGCACGGTGACCTACCGGGGGAAGGATCCCCGGGGCCTGATCGCCCTGGTGATCACGGAGCTGGTGTATTTCTACTTTGAGAGCTACGGCGTGCTGTACACCAACGCCACCTTCTCCGGCGTGGTGCTGGCGGTATCCCCCATCGTGGCCATCGTGCTGGCCATCTTTCTCCTGCGGGAGTACCCCACCCGGCGGCAGGCCATGTTCTGCGTCCTGCCGGTGGCGGGGGTGATGCTCATGGTGTCCGCGGGGAAGTCCCTGGGGGTCATCACCCCCATCGGGGCCTTCTTTCTGCTGGGCTCCTGTCTGACCTCCGGCGCCTATAAGACGGCCAACCGCAAAGCGTCGGAGCAGTTCTCCTCCTTCGAGCGCACCTATACCATGATGGGGGTCTCCGCGGTGGTGTTCACCGTCTCCGCCCTGTTCTCCACCCGCTGCGACCTCCAGAAGTGGGCCGCCCCGCTGACGGACCCCGCCACCCTGGCCTGCCTTCTGGCCCTGGCCTGTCTCGGCTCCGTCACGGCCAATATCCTGGTCAACTACGCGGCCGGCGTCCTGCCGGTGGTCAAGGTGTCCACCTTCGGCGCCCTGTCCACCCTGGTCACGATGGTGGCCGGCGTCCTGCTGCTGCACGAGCCCATGTCCCTCATGGGCGCTGTGGGGGCGGTGCTGATCCTTGTGGGCATCTGGCAGGTGACAAAGCCCTCCTGAAAACGCAGAAACGCATCCCCGGGACCGTGGGTCCCGGGGATCTTTTTACTCCAGCAGGGTCAGCACATTCAAAAAGCCGGTGATGATCAGGCCGTTGATAAAGTCGATGAACAGAGAGCCCACCAGGGGGACGATGAAATACGCCTGGGGGGCGGGGCCGTACTGCCGGGTCAGGGCCTGCATATTGGCCATGGCATTGGGGGTGGCCCCCATGCCGAAGCCGCAGAAGGCGGAGGTCATCACCGCGGCCTCGTAATCCCGGCCCATGAGATGGAACACCACAAAGCGGGCGAAGAAGAACATCAGCGCCGTCTGGGCGGCCAGCATCAGGGCCAGGGGCCCGGCCAGGGCGGCCAGCTGCCACAGCTTCAAGGTCATCAGGGCGATGGACAGGAAGATCGATAGGGATACGCTGCCCCAGATCTCCAGCGCGCCGGCGGGCAGCACCACGTGCCGCCCGTCGCACACGTTGCGGATCACCGCCGCCGTGAGCATAGCCCCGATATAGCTGGGAAAGGTAAAGTGCAGCCCGCCGAAGGACAGACTGTTCAGGGCGTCGGTCAGCAGGGTGCCCAGCCCCGCCGCCGCCAGAAGCAGGGCGGCGGCGTTGGTGAAGGCCCCGGCGTCCACCCGGTGGGCGGCGGTCCGCTCCCCCTCGCTCTCCCCCTCCACCTCCATCAGTTCGTCCTCTGACTCGTCGGACCTCAGCCCGTACCGGCCGATCAGGGCCCGGGCGGTGGGCCCGCCCATCAGAGAGCCGGCCACCAGTCCATAGGTGGCCGCGGCGATGGCCAGCACGTTGGCCCCCTCAAGGCCCATCTCCCGCTCCAGCAGGGGGCCGTAGGAGCCGGCAGTGCCGTGGCCCCCCACCATGGGGATGGACCCGGTGCACAGGCCCAGGCGCATATCCCAGCCCACCGCCCGGGCCAGCACCACCCCCAGAAGGTTCTGCAGACACACCACCGCCACCGCGGCCAGCAGAAAGAGAAACACCTTTTTGCCGCCCCGCTTCAAAAGCCGGAAGCAGGCGGTATAGCCCACACCGGTGAAGAACAGGGTCATAAAAAGGTCCTTCACGTGCTCGTCAAAGACCAGCTGGAGCACTCCGGCGGAGTACAGCGCCAGATGCAGCAGGGCGAAGATCAGTCCGCCCACCACCGGCGCGGGGATGCAGCAGCGCTTGAGCAGGGCCAGGCGCTCCGTCAGCCGCTGCCCCAGCAGGAGCAGCAGCATGGCGATCCCCGCCGTCTGAAACATATCAAGGGTAAATTCGGGCATAAGCAGTCCTCTCCTTTGTATCGAGGGATAGCTTATGCACATCCCGGCATTTCATGCGCGCGGCCTTGGTCTACAGCCGCCTCAGCTCCTGCCACGTCTCCTGGATGGTCTTTTTCGGCAGCCAGACCCCGGCCATCTCCATCAGCTGGCCCAGGGTCAGGGTGCGGGACGCGGCCACCATGGGGTGCTTCATCCACTTGCCGAACCGCCGCTGGAACACCGCCCGGGCCTTGGGGTCGTCCAGCAGCTCTCCCACTGTGATACGGTCATTTTTCAGATCCAACGAGATCACCTCCGGCCCATTCTATACCGGGACCGGGCAGTTTGATACCGCTTTTCCCCTCTTGCGCAAAAATAGGGCCCGGTGTATACTAAAGTCCCGTTTATGGGACAGGCCGTGGGGTATACTCCGGCCATCTTCGGGAAAAGGAGGATCTGTCCATGCCCAGAAGCGCCAACCAAAAGACCAAGCTGCTGCGCCTTGCCCAGCTGCTGCTGCACAGCAGCGACGAGGAGCACCCCCTCACCGTCCGCCAGATCATCGATGAGCTGGCCAAATACGACATCTCCGCCGAGCGCAAGTCCGTCTATGACGATCTGGAGACCCTGCGCCAGCTGGGGCTGGACGTGCAGTGCCGCAAGGGGGCCAGCCCCGGGTGGTTCGTGGCCGGGCGGGACTTTGAGCTGCCGGAGCTGAAGCTGCTGGTGGACGCGGTGCAGTCCTGCCGCTTCCTCACCCGGCGGAAGAGCGAAGCGCTGATCCGCAAGCTGGAGGGGCTGACCAGCGTGTATCAGGCGGGGCAGCTGCAGCGGCAGGTCTACGTCAGCGGGCGGGTCAAGGTGATGAACGAGAGCATCTACTACAATGTGGACAAGCTGCACGCCGCCATCGGCCGGAACAGCTCCATCACCTTCCGCTATTTCGACTACGATGTGGAGAAAAAGAAGGTCTTTCGCCGGGAGGGCAGGCGCTACGCCGTGTCCCCCTACGGGCTGATCTGGAGCGGCGAGCTGTACTATCTGGCGGCCTTTGACCACGAGCACCGGGAGATGCGCCACTACCGGGTGGACAAGATGGCGGAGATCGCCGTGACGGGGATGCCCCGCCTGGGCGGCGAGCTGTATCCCGACTTTGATCTGGCCGCCTACGGGCAGAAGCACTTTGGCATGTTCGCCGGGCAGGAGGAGACCGTCCGCCTGCGCTGCCGCAGCCGCATCGTGGGGGTGGTGCTGGACCGCTTCGGCCACGATGTGATGCTGGTGCCCGACGGGCCGGAGCACTTTACCGTCACCCTGCCCCTGGTGGTCAGCCCCCAGTTCTTCGGCTGGCTGTTCGGGCTGGAGGACAATGTGCAGCTGCTGGGGCCGCCGTCGGCGGTGGACGCCTACCGGGCCAGTCTGGCCGCGGCGGCCGCCCTGTATGAGGGGCCTTGACGAACGCGGCGTTTCCCGGTATGCTGTTTCTACTATGACATTCAGGAGGTAACCCTTATGAATATTACGGAGCGCTTCCTCAAGTATGTGTCCTTCCCCACCCAGTCGGACGAGAACACTGGGGCCTGTCCCTCTACCCCCGGCCAGCTGGAGCTGGGCTATTATCTGGCCCGGGAGATGGAGGAGATGGGGCTTGCCCATGTGCGCACAGACGCCAACGGCTACGTCTATGCCGTCCTGCCCGCCAACTGTAAGACCGACGCCCCGGTGCTGGGGCTGATCGCCCATATGGACACCTCCCCCGACTGCTCCGGCGCGGGCATCAAGCCCCGCACGGTGCTGTATCAGGGGGGCGACATCGTCCTGCATCAGGAGAAGAACATCGTCATGGGGGAGAGCGAGTTCCCCTCCCTCACCCGCAACCGGGGCAAGCATCTGATCGTCACCGACGGCACCACCCTGCTGGGGGCGGACGACAAGTCGGGCATCGCCCTGATCCTCACCGCGGTGGAGGAGCTGATGGCCTCCGGCCAGCCCCACGGCGAGGTGCGCATCGCCTTTACCCCCGATGAGGAGATCGGCGCCGGGGCCGACCACTTCGACGTGGCCGCCTTCGGGGCGGACTACGCCTACACCGTGGACGGCGGCGCCCTGGGCGAGCTGGAGTATGAGAACTTCAACGCCGCCTCCGGCCGGGTGACCCTGAACGGCGTGAGCATCCACCCGGGCAGCGCCAAGGGGAAGATGAAGAACGCCTGCCTGATGGCCATGGAGTTCAACGCCCTGCTGCCCGCTGAAGAGATCCCCGCCCGCACCGAGGGGTACGAGGGCTTCTTCCACCTGTGCGACATGAAGGGACAGGTGGAGCAGGCCGTGCTGGACTATATCATCCGGGACCACGACCGGGAGAAGTTCGAGGCCCGCAAGGCGGCCTTCCTGGCCGCGGCGGAGCAGCTGAACGCCAAATACGGCCCCGGAACGGCCCAGGCCGAGGTGAAGGACAGCTACTACAACATGAAGGAGCAGATCCTGCCCCACATGGAGATCATCGACCGGGCGAAGGCCGCCATGGAGAAAAACGGCGTGACCCCCAAGGTGCAGCCCATCCGCGGCGGCACCGATGGGGCGCGGCTGTCCTTTATGGGCCTGCCCTGTCCCAATCTGTGCGCCTGCGGCGAGAACTTCCACGGCCGGTATGAGTACGTCCCCGTGGAGGATCTGGAGGTCATGACCCAGGTGCTCAAGACCCTGATCTGCGATCTGGTGTAACGGAAGATGGGCGGCCGCTTTCCCCGGGGAGAAGGTGGCCGCCCATCTGTTTTCCGCTATCATGGGGATAAGGGCGGCCCCGGTCTTTCAAACTATGGCGGCGGTGGATGGCACCGATGCCCATTGACGTATCTTCCAAAATCTGATAAAATACCCCTTGTGAATGAAAACGTTTCCAGTGGCCGCCGCTCCGGCGGCCGATCCAAACCTGACAGGAGGCTCTGTTATGGCTGAATATAACAAATCTCAACTGACCGAGCTCATCGTGGGCAAGCTGCAGCGCAACTTTGGCCGCACGGTGGAGGAGGCCACCCCCGCCCACATGTTCAAGGCCTGCGCTCTGGTGCTGCGGGACATCATGTCCCGCCACTCCATGGAGTGCGACAACCAGCTGTGGGAAAAAGAACAGCGGCAGGTGCATTATCTGTCCCTGGAGTTCCTGATGGGCCGCTCTCTGGAGAAGAACGCCTATAACCTGGGCCTGCTGGACACCCTGAAGGACGCCCTGGAGGACATGGGCTTCTCCGCCGCCGACCTGTTCGAGAGCGAGCCGGACGCCGGCCTGGGCAACGGCGGCCTGGGCCGCCTGGCCGCCTGCTACCTGGACTCCATGACCACCCTGGAGATCCCCGCCACGGGCTACTCCATCTGCTATGAGCTGGGCATCTTCAAGCAGAAGATCATCGACGGCAAGCAGGTGGAGCTGGCGGACAACTGGCTGGGCCTGGGGGACGCCTGGCTGATCCCCAAGCTGGACGAGGCGGAGGAGGTCCGCTTCGGCGGCAAGATCGAGGACTGCTGGGACGAGAACGGGGTCAACCACCCCCGGCACACCGGCTATACCACCGTGCTGGCCATCCCCCGGGATATGGAGATCGCCGGCTATCAGACCCGGTATACCAACACCCTGCGCCTGTGGGACGCCAAGAGCCCCGTGCCCGTGGACATGTCCCTGTACTCCCGGGGGGAGTATCTGAAGGCGGTGGAGCAGCAGGCCATGGCAGAGGTCATCGCCAAGGTGCTCTACCCCGACGACAACCACTACGAGGGCAAGTCCCTGCGGCTGAAGCAGCAGTACTTCTTCGTCTCCGCCACGGTGCAGTCCATCGTCAAGCGCCACCGCGCCCGGTACGGCACCCTGCGGAACTTCCACGAAAAGCACGTCATCCAGATCAACGACACCCACCCCACCCTGGTCATCCCGGAGCTGATGCGCATCCTCATGGACGGCGAGGGCTACAGCTGGGACGACGCCTGGCACATCGTGACCCACACCGTGTGCTACACCAACCACACCGTGCTGGCCGAGGCCCTGGAGCGCTGGCCCCAGAGCCTGATCGAGAGCCTGCTGCCCCGGATCTGGCAGATCATCCGGGAGATCTCCGACCGCTATCAGCGCCAGCTGGAGCACCGCTTTGCCGGCGACCTGGAGCGGGTGGCCCCCATGGCCATCATCTGGGGGGGCGAGGTGCGCATGGCCAACCTGTGCGTGTGCGCCTGCCAGAAGATCAACGGCGTGTCTCAGCTGCACTCCGACATTTTGAAGCGGGACGTGTTCCGGGACGCCTATCAGGCCGACCCCGACAAGTTCACCAACGTGACCAACGGCGTGGATCACCGCCGCTGGCTGTCCCAGATCAACCCCAAGCTGGACGCCCTGATCCGGGACTGCACCGGGGGGGACGGCTATCTGCTGCACCCGGAGCGGCTGCGCCGGCTGGAGAGATACGCCGACGACAGCACCGTTCTGGAGCAGCTGGCCGCCATCAAGGGGGAGAACAAGCGGCGCTTTGCCGCCTGGGCCGGCCGGGAGAGCGGCGTGGTGCTGAACACCGACGGCGTATTCGACGTGCAGGTGAAGCGGCTGCACGAGTATAAGCGCCAGCTGCTCAACGCCATGCACATCACCTATCTCTACCAGCAGCTCCACGACAGCCCCAATATGGACTTCACCCCCCAGGTGTTCCTCTTCGGGGCCAAGGCCGCCCCGGGGTATCAGGTGGCCAAGGAGATCATCCAGCTGATCAACTCCCTGGCCGCCCAGATCGCCGCCGACCCCATCTGTAAGGATAAGCTGCAGGTGGTGTTCCTGGAGAACTACCGGGTGTCTATGGCGGAAAAGCTCATGCCCGCCAGCGAGATCAGCGAGCAGATCTCCACCGCCGGCAAGGAGGCCAGCGGCACCGGCAACATGAAGTTTATGATGAACGGCGCGCTGACCGTGGGCACCCTGGACGGCGCCAACGTGGAGATGCACGACCTGCTGGGCGACGACAATATGTTCCTCTTCGGCCTCCATGCCGACGAGGTGGAGCACCTGCGCCGCACCTACGACCCCAACCTGCTCTACCAGCGCGATCCGGTGCTGCGCCGTGTGCTGGACCAGCTGAAGGTGGGCTTCCGGGACGGTGTCACCTACGAGGACCTGTTCCAGCGCCTTGTCACCGGCGTGGACGGTCAGGCGGACCAGTACATGGTCCTGGCGGACTTCACCGCCTACTGCGAAGCCGAATCCCGTATGCGCCACACCTACCGCGACCGGGAAACCTGGAACCGCATGAGCCTCACCAACATCGCCCGCAGCGGCGTCTTCGCCGCCGACCGGGCCATCGCCCAGTATGCCGACACCATCTGGCACGTACCCTACAAGCAGTAACGCACAAGGGAGCGCCCCGCAGGGCGCTCCCTTTCTTCGCCGCACCTTCAAAGCCGCACGGGAGACCTGCCCATATGCCGCCCTGGCAAAATCTCTATTGTAATCCCGGAGAAAGTAGTATATAATACTCTATATTACTATGTATTATTATGCCATTTCCGCAGAAAGGAAGTCCGCTATGATAAGAGTCCCCACCGAAAACGGCGAGATCACCATCAGCGACGCTGTGTTCACCACCATCACC
>CAVJLQ010000052.1:24474-24992 GCA_963650435.1 Alloprevotella sp.
AGCGGTGAATGTCTGCGTGGATTCCGTCACCGTGTGACGCGCCCGGAAGGAGAACAGACATGACAGATAAGATCAGCGGCGGCGCCTTCAAGCAGATGGTCGCCTTCGGCGCCGCCTGTATCACCGCGCAGAAGCAGGCCATCAACGACCTGAACGTATTTCCGGTGCCCGACGGCGACACCGGCACCAATATGTCCCTGACCATTCAGACGGCGGTGAACGAACTCCGTAAGGCCGAGCCCGCCACCGTGGACGAGGCCGCCAAGCTGACGGCCTCCGGCCTGCTCCGGGGTGCCCGGGGCAACTCCGGCGTCATTTTGTCCCTGCTGTTCCGCGGCATGAGCAAGGTCCTCAAGGGCCACGACACCGCCGACGGCGTCCTGCTGGCCGAGGCCATGCAGGAGGGCGTCTCCACTGCCTACAGCGCGGTGATGAAGCCCGCCGAGGGCACGGTCCTCACCGTCTCCCGCCTGGCCGCCCAGCGCGCGCTGGAGGCCGCCGGCGAGAAGAACGACGCC
>CAVJLQ010000053.1:0-5965 GCA_963650435.1 Alloprevotella sp.
GGCGTAAACGGAGCTCAGCGCACTTTGCGACGACGAGGGTGGACATTCAATCACACTAAAAACAGCCACAGGCACCACAGCGCGCTGGCGGCCATGGCCCCTAGGGCGCCCCACAGGGGGCCGGGCCAGCCACCGCCCCCCTTATCCAGGCGGCGGTGCCCTTTCAGATAGCTGTCCGCCGCCTGCTGTGCCTGGCGGATCACCTGGTCGGCGGTGACGCCCTCCCGCTGCAATGCCTCTTCCCGCACGATAAAAATGGCCTCCTCGAACAGCTTCGGGTCGGGCGACTTGACTAATATGACCTGACGGGTGATCCCCTTTACCATGGCCCCCACATCCTTTCCTGATCTTTTTTGCCCCCATCCGGGGGCGGCACTGGATACAGATCTATTCTGTCCCGGCCCTCTCCCTGTTATTCCCTCAGCTGAGCAGCAGCTCCAGCTCCTCCAGCTCCACCCCCGGGTGCAGCGCCAGATCGATGGCGTAGCCGATCACCTTGGCGATGTCCGCCGCCCGGCTGTCGATGTCCCGTGGGGTGACCAGCAGCTCCCGCCCTGGGGCATCCTCCGGCACCGTCTGCCCCGTCAGGTCGGCGGCCAGGGTGGCCCCGTCGATCACCGTGGGCACCCCGATGGCCGCCACCGGCACCCCCAGGCTCTCCCGGTCCAGGGCGGCCCGCCGGTTGCCCACCCCGGAGCCGGGGGCGATGCCCGCGTCGGTCAGCTGCACCGTGCTGCACAGCCGCTCCACCCCCCGGCAGGCCAGGGCGTCCACCGCGATGACCCGGGCGGGGCGCAGGGCGGCGCACACCGCCTTCACCGTCTCGCCGCTCTCCATCCCCGTGGTGCCCAGCACCCCGGGGGCCAGCACCGCCACCGGGCGGAAGCCGGCGAACTGCTCCGGCAGCTGCTCCAGCAGGTGCCGGGTGGCCAGGGTGTGGCGGCAGACCTCTGGCCCGATGCAGTCCGGGGTGATGGCCCGGTTGCCCAGCCCCGCCACCAGCACGCAGTCCTCCCCCTTCAGCTCCCCCAGCAGCCCCCGCAGCTGCTCCGCCACCGCCCGGACCGACCGGGCGAACACCGCCTTCTCCCGCCGGGCAAGGCCGGACAGCTCCACCGTCACATAGGTGCCCCGGCCCTTGCCCAGGGCCTTCTCCCCCCGCTCGTCCAGCACCTCCACCACCGTGACCGGCAGGCCGAAGCGCTCTCCCTCCCGGGCCCGCACCCCCTCTAATCTCGTGGTCTGCCCCGCGCTCTGCTGCCAAAGCTCTCTGGCCTCCAGGGCCAGATCCGTCCTGATCGGGCTGTTCATCTCTCCGCGTCCCCCTTTTTCGACTATATCTTGTGTGGCCCTGCGGCCTGCTCCCCTATTTTTTGCGCCGCCGCCCGCTCCATTCAATTTCCCGGGATTTTTTCAAAAAAACAGTTGATTTTTTTCCGCCTTCATGGTACAATCCATATCTGCACAGGAATATTGTGCTTATTTTACGATGTAACATCGGAGGAGGTGTTTGGTTTGCCGAATATCAAGTCTGCCAAGAAGCGTGTGCTGGTCGCCCAGACCAAGGCCATGCAGAACAAGGCCGCTAAGTCCGCGCTGAAGACCCACATGAAGAAGTTTGACGCCGCGGTGGCGGAAGGCAACCGCAGCGAGGCCGATATCGCTTACAAGGTGGCTGTCAAGGCCATGGATCAGGCCGCCGCCAAGGGTCTGCTTCATAAGAACAATGCCGCCAACAAGAAGAGCAGCATGACCATCAAGCTGAACAAGCTGGCCTGATGCACGCGAACAGAGTAAAAGCCGTCTGATAGGTCAGACGGCTTTTTTCTATCTCCGCCATTCTTTTCCTGTTCTCCGCCCCCTGCTCAGGGCGGGGACACAGGACTTTTTCCGACCGGGTATCCGGAAAAGGAGGGATCACTATGCTTCGCCGTCTGCTGGGCCTGCCGCCGGTGGACCTGGGCCTGCGCATGGCGGACGCCTATGGCCGCTACGGCGTGGCCCGCTCCGCTGCCGCCCTGTCCTACTTTCTGGTGCTCACCCTGTTTCCCCTGCTCATGTGCGCCAACTTCCTCATCGGCTCGCTCCATCTGGATCTGGAGCAGATCCTGGCCGGGCTGAGCCAGTTCCTGCCCGCCGCAGCCCTGTCCACCATCCTGGACTACCTGAACTACGCCGCGGCCACCCAGTCCTCCACCCTGCTGCTGGCCTGCCTGTTCACCATCCTCATGTGCGCCTCCGCGGGGCTGCGCACCCTTTTGCAGACCATGGACGACCTGTTTGCCGCCCCCTGCCGGGACGGCTTCCGCCGCCTGCTCCTCAGCTTCATCCTGTCCGCCCTGTTCCTGCCCACCATGTATCTGTCCGTGGTGGTGGTGCTCACCGGCGACTGGTTCTTCCACATGCTGGAGGAGCTGCTGCCCCGGCAGCTGCTGGAGCTGATCCCCCTGTCCCTGCTGTCCCACCTGTGGCGCTGGACCCGGTATCTTCTGCTGTTCTGCTTCGTCCTGCTGCTGGTGGCGGCGGTGTACCGCCTGGGCATCCCAAAGGAGCGGGTGTCCCGCCGGGGGCTGTGGGGCTTCTCCGCCGTCACCGCTCTGGCCATGGTGGGCAGTTCGGCGGTGTTCTCCTGGTTCATCGGCATGTCCTCCCGATACGCCCTGGTGTACGGCTCGCTGGCCTCTCTGATCATCCTGCTGGTGTGGCTGTACTTCTGCGGCAACATTTTGCTGCTGGGGGCGGTGCTGTGCTCCGTGTGGGGACAAAAAAGCGCAAAATAAAAAACGGCCTCCTGTGAAAAGCAGGAGGCCGGTTCATTTACGCAGCTCTTTCCTTTCCCGGGGCCGCCGCCCGTTCCGGCTGTTTGCCGCCCTGCAGCAGGATGGCCGCCAGGATCAGTCCCGCTCCGGCCAGACCCACGGGGCCGAACCGCTCGTGATAGAACACCGCGCCCTGGACCGAGGCGCTCAAGGGCCCGATGGCGCAGAACTGGGCCGCCCGCTGGGCGGGCATGTGCCGCTGGGCCACAGGCTGGAAGGTAAAGCCGAAGCAGCTGCACACCAGGGCCAGCGCCAGAATGCTGCCCCACTCCCGGCCGGTCTGGGGCAGGCGGGGCGTCTCGAACAGGAGGGACGCCGCGACCGCCAGCAGGGCGATGGTGCCGATCTGGATCACTCCTATGACCAGCGGGTCCCCCCGGCGGGACAGTATACCGGTGAGCAGGATCACCGCCGTGTAGAACAGGGCCGCCGTCATCGCCAGCAGCTCTCCCCGGCCCACGCCGGCCACGCCGCCCCGCAGCGTCAGGCAGGCCACCCCCAGCAGGGCCAGTCCCGCGGGCAGCAGCTCCTGCCGCCCAGGGCGGCGGCGCAGCAGCGCCGCCTGCACCAGCGGGACAAGGATGATGGCCGTATTCTCCAGAAAGGACACGGTAGAGGCCGGGGCGATGCGCAGGGCGTACAGCTCCGCCGTCATCACCCCGAAAAAGCAGCCGCCGATGGCCGCCCCATAGAGCAGGTCCCTCGCCGCGGCCCGGCGTATCCGGGGGAAAAAGACAGCCAGCAGCACGCAGAAGGCAAGGCCAAAGCGCCCCGCCATTACATTGAACACGGGCATGGTGGCCAGCGCGATCTTTGAAAACAGATACCCGGTGCTTCTGCTCAGGATCACGACCGCCAGCAGCAGCTCCGCCTGTGGTCTGGTCATACCGGTCTCCTTCCGCGCGAAAGCGCGTTTCTTTTTTGCTCCGCCCCGCCCAAAGGGGGCGGGGCGGGAGATAGGGGGAGGATCAGGTCAATGTCGGCCTCATTCTCTTGACGCCATCCTAACACAGATGTATCATTGAGAAAAGCGCCGGTTTCTCAACTTATCCTTGCGAAAGGAGCAACGACTATGGAGACAGAAAAATACGCCGCCCTGCTCATCGCCCTGCGCTGCGGCTCTCTGCGGGGGGCGGCCGACGCCATGGGCTACACCGTGTCCGGCGTCAGCCGCATGATCGCCTCCCTGGAGGACGAGGTGGGCTTTCCCCTGCTGATCCGCAGCCACGGGGGCGTGGCCCCCACGGGGGACTGCCAGCGCCTTCTGCCGGCGGCGGAAGCGCTGGTATTGCAGGCGGAGCGCTGCCGCCAGCTGGCCGCCCAGGTCCACGGGCTGGAGATCGGCTCCGTCACCGTGGGCGTGTGCTACAACTCCTACTGCCGCCAGCTGGCCGGGCTGATCGCCGGCTTCTCCCGTGAGTACCCCCACATCCAGGTGAACGTGCTGGACAGCCAGCTCAGCTCCGACATGATCGAGGCGCTGGAGCGCCACCGGGTGGACCTGTGCTTCCTCAGCCGCCGGGAGGGCGTGCCCCGCTGGCTGCCCCTCCAGCAGGTGGAGGTAGTGGCCGTTCTCTCCCAATCAAGCCCTCTGGCGCAGTATGACGCCCTCCCTCTGCACCTGCTGGCCACCGAGCCGTATATCCGCCTTTTCCCCGACCGGGAGACCGACAGCTCCCTGGTGCTCAGCCGTCTGGGGATCCAGCCCAATGTACAGTTCACCTGCTACTCCGTCTCCGCCGGTCTGGCCATGGTGGGGGCCGGCCTTGGCATCGCGCTTGTCAACTCCCTGGAGCTGTTCTCCATCCCCCCGGGCGTGGCCGCCCTGCCCTTGGCCCCCAGGCAGCTCATGGAGGCGGGACTGGCCCTGCCCGCCCAGGATGAGATGTCCCCCGCCGTGCGCCGCTTCGCCGCCTACGTCCGGGAGCACTTCATTCCGGAGGAGTCCGCCTTCTGACCGCCCCCGCGTCCCCCCGCAAAGCCGATAATGCGCCGTTCACACAGCAGGGCGCCCCGCCTTCCGGCGGGGCGCCCTGCTGGTCTCGTTCAGTTCTGCGGCAGATACTCCAGGGGGTCGGTGTCCACCCCGTCTACGGTCAGGGACAGGTGCAGGTGGGGGGTCAGGGCGCTCTCCCCCAGGGGGGGCTTGCCCACGGAGCCGATGGTGCCGCCCGCGTCCACCTGGTCGCCGGTGGACACCGGGGGCTTGGCGGCCAGGCCGCTGTAGGCGCTGACCATGCCATCCCCGTGGTCGATGACCACGGTGGTGCCCATCATATCGTCGTCGTATACGTCATGGATCGTTCCGCCCCGCATGGCGGATACCAGGGTGCCCTCCACCGCGGAGATGTCCAGCCCCGCGTGGGCCCGCCAGTCCCGCATGGTGGCGTCGTAGCTCAGGGTCTCCACGCTGAAGGTGCGCAGCACCTCCCCCTTCACCGGCCAGGTATATACCGCGGGGGCCGGCTTGGGGGACGGGGTCTCCGGCTTGGTCTGGGCGGGAGCCGGGTCGGTCTTTGCCGGCTCTGCCGGCTCCGGCTCCGTTTTCGCGGGCTGGGGCGTGGGCTTCGTGGTCACCGGCGGCGTGGGGATGGCCGGCTTGGGGTCGGGCTTGGTCTGGGCCGCGCCGCCGGGGGCCGGGACGCTGGCCGTACCGGTCACGGACTTGGACGGATCCTCCCGTCCCATCCCGCTGGCCGACCGCATCAGATAGTAGCCGGACACCCCCATGGCCACTACACACAGGGCCAGGACGATGTAGAACCCCCGCCCCAGCACAAGATCCCCCAGGCGCTCTGTCCAGGGTCGTTTCATAATGCATCACCTCTGTCCCCTATTTTTGACAGGGCAGAGGAAGGCTATACCGGAACAGGAAGGAGTTTTCTGCGACTTTTTTCGACCCCGCCGTGGACTTGCGCGCCGTTCGGTGCTATAATCTCGGGGTGATCGGGCGGGAGATCTTTAAGGTCCCTTGCCCGATCAGGAAATGCTGCTTCGGCATCTTTGGCTCCCTCTGACGAGGGAGTCTTAAAACGGGCGGCCACAGGCCGCCCCTACGACATATAACGTCCGTACTCTCTCGTAGGGGCGCATATCATGCGCCCGCCCGGGGGTCATAGGGGGCGCAGCCCCCTATACCATAAACG
>CAVJLQ010000054.1:0-9506 GCA_963650435.1 Alloprevotella sp.
GCGCTATGCCAAGGTGTTCATCAGCATCCTGGACAAGAGCGACGAGCAGCAGGTCATGCGCGGGCTGAAGTCGGCCGCCGGCTGGCTGCGGCGGGAGCTGGGCCGCCGCCTGCAGCTGCGGTACACCCCGGAGCTGTCCTTCGTCCTGGACGAGTCCATCGACAAGGGCGCCCACATCCTGGCCATGCTCCGGGACCCCAACGTGGTCAAGCCGGTCAACCCGGACAACCACTATGAGGAGGAGCAGGAATGAGCCGCCTGACCGTTGAAGAGACCGCGCGGTGGCTGCTGGGGCGGGACGGCTTTCTGATCCTGACCCATGTGCGCCCGGACGGGGATACGGTGGGCTGCGCCGCCGGCCTGTGTACCGCCCTGCGGGAGCGGGGCAAGACCGCCTGGGTGCTGCCCAACCCGGAGCTGACGGAGATCTACCGCCCCTATGTGGAGGGGCTGCTGGCCCCGGAGGGCTACGCCCCCGACACCGTGGTGGCCGTGGACATGGCCGCCCGGGGGCTGTTCCCGGACAATGCCAAGGTCTGGCTGGAGCGGGGGGTCGACCTGACCATCGACCACCACCCCTCTCAGGAGTTTTACGCCAAGGACACCTGCCTGTACGAGAAAAAGGCCGCCTGCGGCGAGATCGTTTACGACATCATCCGCCAGTGGGGCCCCGTGTCCCAGGCCGCGGCCCTGCCCCTGTATGTGGCGGTGGCCACCGACTGCGGCTGCTTTGTATACAGCAACACCAAGGCGGACACCCACCGCACCGCCGCCGCCCTGATGGACACGGGCATCGACGTATACCCCGTGAACCGGCGGCACTTCCGCACCAAGTCCTTCAAGCGGTTGAAGCTCGAGAGCATGCTGGTGGCCGGGATGAAGCTGTACGACGGGGGACAGACCGCCGTGGTCTCCCTCACCCTGGACATGCTGGCCCAGGTGGGGGCGAAGGAGGAGGACATCGACGACATCTCCGCCTTCGTGGGCCAGGTAGAGGGGGTGCGCACCGGCGTGACCCTGCGGGAGCTGCGCCCCGGCGTGTGCAAGATCTCTCTGCGCACCGACCCCGATGATCTGAGCGCCAGCGCGGTGTGCGCCTGCTTCGGGGGCGGCGGCCACGCCGCCGCCGCCGGGGCCACGGTGGAGGACACGGTGGAGAACACCCACCGCCGGGTGCTGGAGGCCATCCGCCAGGTGCGGCAGGGGCAGTAAGGAGCGCTATGGCAAACGGCATCATCATCATGGACAAGCCCCAGGGCTGGACCAGCATGGACGTGTGCGCCAAGCTGCGGGGCATTTATAAGGAGCGCCGGGTGGGCCACGCGGGCACCCTGGACCCCATGGCCACGGGCATCCTGCCCGTCTTTCTGGGCCGGGCCACCCGGGCGGTGGAGTTCACCGAGGGGTACGACAAGGAGTATGCGGCCAGCCTGCGCCTGGGGGTGGTGACCAATACCCAGGACACCACCGGCGAGATCCTGGAGGAGCACCCTGTACAGGTGGGCCGCCGGGAGCTGGAGGCTGTTCTGGAGCAGTTCCGGGGGGACATCCTCCAGGTGCCCCCCATGTACTCCGCCATCAAGGTCAACGGCAAGAAGCTGTATGAACTGGCCCGGAAGGGCCGGGAAGTGGAGCGGAAGCCCCGGCCGGTGACTATCTCCGCCCTGGAGCTGCTGGGGCAGGAGGAGAACGGAGACTGGAAGCTGTGGGTGGAGTGCTCCAAGGGCACCTACATCCGCACCCTGTGCCACGACATCGGACAGGCCCTGGGCTGCGGCGGCACCATGTCCGCCCTGCGGCGCACCCGGGTGGGCCCCTTTACGGAGGGGATCGCCCTAGAGCAGGTGCAGCAGGCGGCGGACGAGGGCCGGGCGGAGGAGCTGCTGGCCCCGGCGGAGGGCTGCTTTATCCACCTGCCCGCGGTGAGCGCCGATAGGCGGGAGCGGGACAAATTCATTCTCAACGGCGCCCCATACCCCTGCGCCGCCGCCCCCGGACGGTACCGGGTGCTGGGGCCGGAGGGGGAGTTCCTCATGGTGGGGGAAGTGAAGGGCGGCGTTATGACCACTGTGAAGAGCTTTTTTGAAGTAGAACGAAAATAAAGGGCCGAAAGGCGGAGAGGAGGGCACGGATGACGAGACCGGAGAAGAGATTTTCGGAAAAGGTGCCCTTCTTTTCCTCTCTCCAGCTGAAGTACGCCATGAGCTATCTGGCCATCCTGGCGGTGGTGCTGGTGCTGCTGAACACCTATCCGGTGCTGGCCTCTCAGGACCTGCAGTTCACCTCCAAGCGGGACGCCTTAAAGACCCAGACCACCGTGATGGCCACCGCACTGATGGAGCTGGAGGTGCCCTCCGCCGACCAGGTGACCCGGGTGATGACCAAGCTGGACAGCCAGGAGCTGGACCGCATCCTGGTGACCGACGCCGCGGGGCAGGTGCTGTATGACAGCCTGGACCGCCCGGCAGAGGGGGAGGAGAGCGAGCAGCCCTACCGCTGCGCCCTGCTGAAGGAGGTGGTGGCCGCCCTGCGGGGGAACGACGTGTTCTGGACGCGGTTCCAGGACGGCCGGTTCATCTCAGTGGCCGCTGCCCCCATCGTGTACCGGGGGGTGACCACCGGGGCCATCTGTGTCTACGAGGTGGACGCCGCCCAGGGGGCCCTGCTGGTGAGCCTGCAGCAGAACCTGCGCACCATCTCCATCATCATCGTGGTGATCGCCCTGGTGCTGTCGGTGCTGTTTTCCCGGGTGATGACCGGGCGGATCAGCGCCCTGCTGAAAGCGATCCGCATCGTGGGGGAGGGGGAGTACGGCCACCGCCTGGACCCGGAGGGCCGGGACGAGCTGGCCCACCTGGCCGAGGAGTTCAACCAGCTCACCGACCGGCTCCAGACCACGGAGGAGGTGCGCCGGCGCTTTGTGTCCGACGCCTCTCACGAGCTGAAGACCCCCCTGGCGGCCATCCGCCTGCTCACCGATTCCATCCAGCAGAACCCCCAGATGGACCAGGAGACCGTGCGGGAGTTCGTGGGGGACATCGGCGAGGAGGCCCAGCGCTTGACCCGCATCACCGAGCACCTGCTGATGCTGACCCGGCTGGACAGCCAGCGGGAGGTGGAGTCCCACCCCGTGGAGGTGGACCGGGTGATCCAGCGGGCGGTGTCCATGCTGACCCCGGTGGCGGACAGCGCGGGAGTGACCCTGAAGACCGACCTGCGCCCGGGGCTGACCGTCCTGTGCACCGAGGACGAGTATTACCAGGTGTGCTACAACCTGATCGAGAACGCCGTCAAATACAACCGCCCGGAGGGGCAGGTGATCGTCACCACCATGCGGGACTCCGACCAGATGGTGATGGAGGTGGCGGACACCGGCCTGGGCATCCCGGAGGAGGACATGCCCAAGGTGTTCAACCGCTTCTACCGGGTGGACAAGGCCCGCTCCCGGGCGGCGGGGGGCACCGGCCTGGGGCTTTCCATCGTGCGGGACACCGTGCGCCGCCACGGGGGCTGGGTCTCCGTGCGGCGGCGGCCCCCGGAGGGCAGCGTGTTCGCCGTGGGCTTCCCCCTGTATCAGGGGGAGCGGAGAGAGGGGGACGAGGTATGAGACGCAGACTGGCCGCCCTCTTGTCCGCCTGCGCGGTGGCGCTGACCCTGTCCGCCTGCCGCCGGGAGGAGCCGGCGGACAGCGGCGCGGTCCTCTATTTCCTGGCGGCGGAGGAACAGAACGGGGAGTATGTGGATTTCGCCCCGGGCTCCGCCCTGGAGACGGAGCCCTTCGACCCCGCGACCTGTACCGCCGTCCACCGGGAGGACAGCCCCTGCCCTGACCCGGGCTGCCTTCTGGCCGCTTTGCTGGCCGGGCCGGGGGACGAGGGGCTGCGCTCCCCCTTCCCCCGGAACACCACCCTGAAAAGCTGGAGCTGGGGGGACGAGGAGGGGCGGCTGCGGGTGGTGCTTTCGGAGCAGTACAGCGGGCTGACCGACATCTCCCTGACCCTGGCCGACCACTGCATCGCCCTCACCCTGTGTCAGCTGGAGGGGGTGGACTCGGTGGAGATCATCACCTCGGGCTACTCCTCCGTCTACCGCGGCCGCCAGGTGCTGACCGGGGAAGACGCCCTTCTGGACAGCGGGCTGGCGGAGCTGGCCGGCGGCACTTGACGAAAAATGCTTTTTGCCATAGGATGAGCGGCGCCCGCGCGGGGATGCCGCAATTCTTGGGATTTGATTAAATTTCGCGGCCCGCCCTTTACAGCCCGGCTTTTTTGGAGTAAACTGAAGCGAGCGTATGAAGAGAAGGGATGATGCACATGAGCGAGGCGGATTTTACCAGAAAGTTCAGCATGGGTGACCAGCGGGATATGGAGATCAAGGCCATCCTGTCCACGGTGTATCAGGCCCTGCAGGAGAAGGGCTATAACCCCATCAACCAGATCGTGGGCTATATCCTGTCAGAGGACCCCACCTACATCACCAACCACAACAACGCCCGCGCCCTGATCCGCAGAGTGGACCGGGACGAGCTGCTGCAGACCCTGGTGAAGTACTACCTGAACCACTAAGGCGCTTTGCCGCTTACAGCCCGCCGCACCACGGCGGGCTGTTTTTGTGTGAGGAGGAGACGAGCATGAAGATCCTGGTCAGCGCCTGCCTGCTGGGCACGCCCTGCCGGTATGACGGGCGGGCCAAGGCCAATGCCGCGGTCCTCGCCCTGGGGGCGGAGCACGAGCTGATCCCCGTGTGTCCCGAGGTGCTGGGCGGCCTGCCCACCCCCCGCCCCCCGGCGGAGCGGCAGCCGGACGGCCGGATCGTAAACCGGGCGGGGCAGGACGTGACGGCGGAATATGAGGCCGGCGCCGCCGCGGCGGTGGAGCTGGCCCGGCGGGAGGGCTGCGCCGCGGCCGTTTTGAAGGCCCGCTCCCCCAGCTGCGGCCGGGGGCAGATCTATGACGGCAGCTTTTCCGGACGGCTGGTGCCTGGGGATGGGGCCGCCGCCCGGCGGCTGCTGGACGCCGGGATCGCCGTCCTGAACGAGGACGAGACGGAGAACTATTTCCGGAACTTAAAGGAGAGAGAAACATGATCCGATTTGAATGTGACTACGCCACCGGGGCCCACCCCCAGGTGCTGCAGGCCCTGGTGGACACCAACGGGATGGCCACGCCGGGCTATGGGGAGGACCCCTGCTGCGAGAAGGCGCGGCAGACCATCCGGGACCTGTGCCGGGCGCCGGAGGCCATGGTGCAGTTCCTGCCCGGGGGGACTCAGGCCAACCTGACGGTGATCGCCGCCGCCCTGCGGCCCTATCAGGGGGCGGTGTGCGCCGACACCGGCCACATCAACTGCCACGAGACGGGGGCCATCGAGGGCACCGGCCACAAGGTGCTGGCCCTGCCGGGAAGGGACGGCAAGATCACCGCGGAGCAGGTGGACGCCTTCTGCCGCAAGCACTTTGACGACCCCACCGCCGAGCATATCGTGCAGCCGGGGATGATCTATCTCTCCCAGCCCACCGAGGTGGGCACGGTGTATACCCTGGCGGAGCTGGAGCGGATGCGGCAGACCGCCGACCGGTGGGGGCTGAAGCTGTTCGTGGACGGGGCGCGGCTGGCCTGCGCCCTGGCGGCCAGCGACGTGACGCTGCCCGACCTGGCACGCCTGTGCCATGTGTTCTACATCGGCGGCACCAAGTGCGGGGCCCTGTTCGGCGAGGCGGTGGTCATCACCGACCCCCAGCTGAAGGTGGGCTTCCGCTCCATGATCAAGCGCCAGGGGGGCATGTTCGCCAAGGGCCGCCTGCTGGGGGTGCAGTTCTCCACCCTGCTGGAGGATGGGCTGTACTTCCGCCTGGGGCGGAAGATGGTGGAGCAGGCCATGACCCTGCGCGGCGCCTTCCGGCAGCTGGGCTATCCCGTACTGGTGGACTCCCCCACCAACCAGCAGTTCCCCATCCTGCCCGATCGGGTGCTGGAGGGGCTGAAGGACAAGTATTCCTGCTCCTTCTGGGAGAAGGTGGACGGGGGGCACACCGCCGTGCGCTTCTGCACCGCCTGGTCCACAAAGGACGAGGAGATCCAGGCGCTGATCGCCGACCTGGAGCGGCTGAAGTGATCATTCCGGGCGCCCCGCTTTTTCAGAGCGGGGCGCCTTTGTACATCTTCGCGTGTGTCTTGCTTTTCAAAGGGAAAAATGATAGGATAGATCGAATTTACAGAAGGGAGGCGGCAGCCGTGAAAAAGTTCAGACAGTATCCCCTGGAGCGGCAGCTGTTCCTCTGCTTCCTGGCCGTGTCCGCCCTGGTCACCGCCATCGCCCTGGTGATGGCCCTGTATCTGGACATCCGCCGCCAGCGGGAGAGCATCGACTCCGTCATCAGCGGCACGGCGGCCTTCGTCTCCTCCATGGACGAGGTGGGGGATATGCTCCGCCGGGGCTATCCCAGCACCGCCGTCAGCGACACCCTGGATAAGCTCCACCGCACCCTGCCGGAGATCGACGCCATCGCGGTGTATAACCGCAGCGGCCTGCGCTTTTACCACACCGACCGCCAGGAGGCGGGAGAGACCTTCGTCTCCGGCGAGGAGACCGCCATTCTGGAGGGGGCCGCGCCGTATATCATCTCCGGTTACAGCACCTTCGGCAATCAGCGCCGGGCCTTCCACGCCGTGGAGAGCGGGGGCGAGATCGTGGGCTTTGTCACCGTGTCCATTTTCAGCGCCGGGATATTGGCCAACACCCGGTCGCTGCTGGCCTCCTTCCTGCTGGTGATGGCGGTGGCCATCCTGGCGGCGGCGGCCCTGTCCCGGGGCATCGTGACCCTTTTGAAGGGCAGCCTGCGGGGCCACCGGCCGGAGGAGCTGCTGGACCTGTATCTGCGCCAGGGGGATGTGCTGAACACCCTGGAGGACGGCGTGGCCGCCACGGACGGGGATGGCAGGGTGGTCTTCGCCAACGACGCCGCCTGCCATATGCTGGAGCGGGAGCGGCAGGACCTGATGGGCCGGCAGCTGGAGGAGGTATTTCCCGCCTCCTGCTGCCGCCGTGTGGCCCGGACGGGGCAGAACCGCTACCGCCTGTCTGGGGCGGTGGGGGAGCGGCAGCTGCTGTTCAGCGAGTTTCAGCTGTCCGGCGGCGAGGACGCCGCCCCCGGCTCCCTGCTGGTGATGAGCGACAAGACGGAGCTGCGCAAGCTGTCCGATCAGCTGTCCGGCGCCCAGGCCATGCTGGACACACTGCGCATGTTCAACCACGAATTCATGAACAAGCTCCACGTCATCATGGGCTATTTGCAGATGGGCCGCACCGAGGAGGCCATGGGCTTTATCATGAACACCAGCCGGGTGTCCGGGCAGACCATCCGGGACGTGGCCGACCGGGTGCGGGTGCCCGAGCTGAGCGCCCTGATCATCGGCAAGATGCTCTACGCCGCCGAGCGGGACATCAGCCTGACCCTGCTGCCCACCACCCAGTGCCGCCAGGAGGATATGCTGCTGACCCACGAGGAGCTGATCACCGTGGTGGGCAACCTGCTGGAGAACGCCATCGACGCCCTGTGCGCTTGGGAGGGCGAGGGCAAGGAGATCCGTCTGGCCGTATGCTGCCGGCCCGACTGCAACCTGATCATATGCCAGGACACGGGGCCGGGCATCCCCCCGGACATCCAGGCGCGGATCTGGGACAAGGGGGTGTCCTCCAAGGGGGACAACAGGGGCTTCGGCCTGTATCTGGTCAGCCAGATCACCCGGCGGCACAACGGCAGGATCGAACTGGAGACGGAACAGGGAGAGGGCACCTGCTTTACCCTGACCTTTGTGAAGGAGGAGGAGACGCTGTGAGCTATCAGGTCATCATCATCGAGGACGACCCCATGGTGGCGGACATCGACCGGCAGTATGTGGAGATGAACCGGGCCTTCCGGGTGGAGCAGGTGTTCCGTAGCAGCGCCGACGCCCTGGACTTTCTGGCCGGCGGGGCGCAGCCGGTGGATCTGATCATTCTGGACTACTACACCCCGGCCATGACCGGTCTGCAGTTCGTAGACCGGCTCCACGCCCTGGGGCTGAATCCGGCCATCATCATGGTCACCTCCGCCAACGAGGGCAGCATCGTCCAGGCCCTGCTGGACCGGGGGGTCATGGACTATCTGGTCAAGCCCTTCCGCTGCGAGCGGTTCCAGCAGGCGCTGGAGCGCTTTCTGGAGCGGAAAAAGAGCCTGACCGGCGGCGTGGACCAGCAGACCATCGACCGGCTGATCCGCCGGGAGGAGGAGAGCGCCGCCGCCCCCGCCCTGGAAAAGGGCCTGAACACCGGCACCCTGGAGCGGGTGCGGGAGTTCTTCCGCAGCTACAGCGGCCCCGCCCTGACCAGCGAGCAGATCGCCGAGCAGGTGGGCCTGTCCCGCATCACCGTGCGGCGGTATGTGGGCCATATGGCCGAGCACGGCGAGCTGGACAGCTTTGTGGACTACCAGACCGGCGGCCGCCCCTGCATCCGCTACACCGCGGCGGGAAGATAAAGCATCAAAAGCCCCTCATCAGAGGGGCTTTTTTATGGAATTTTCTTGGGGCGGGGCCGGGAAATAAATTGCAAAGGCCGCCGCTTTCTGCTATAATATACTATCTATCATTATGTACTTATGTGCTATCACTATGTTTATTGACCGGCAGATGACCGCGCGCCCGCTCCGCTGCGGCGGGGCGGGCCGCGGGACGGCCGGATACAGATGAGGTGTTTTCAGTTGTACCTAAAGGCTTTGGAGATCCAGGGGTTCAAATCGTTCCCCGACAAGACGGTGCTGACCTTTGGCGAGGACATCACCGCCATCGTCGGCCCCAACGGCTCCGGCAAATCCAATATTTCCGACGCCATCCGCTGGGTCATGGGGGAGCAGTCCACCCGCGCCCTGCGGGGGGGCAAGATGGAGGACGTGATCTTCGGCGGCACCGCCCAGCGCAAGCAGACGGGCTACGCCGAGGTGTCTCTGATCCTGGACAACACCGGCCACACCTTCGGCCTGGAGGAGTCAGAGGTCATGGTCACCCGGCGGTACTACCGCTCCGGCGAGAGCGAGTATTACATCAACCGCCGCTCCGTGCGCCTGAAGGACGTGAACGAGCTGTTCATGGACACCGGCCTGGGACGGGAGGGCTACTCCATCATCGGTCAGGGCAAGATCGACGAGATCCTGTCCGTCAAGTCCGCCGACCGGCGGGAGGTCTTTGAGGAGGCGGCGGGCATCTCCCGCTACCGCCACCGCAAGGAGGAGGCCGAGCGCAAGCTGGAGCGCACAGACGAGAACCTGCTGCGCATCAACGACAAGATCGCCGAGCTGGAGCTGCAGGTGGAGCCCCTGCGGAAGCAGAGCGAGACGGCCAAGAAGTTTTTGGTCCTGCGGGAGGAACTGCGGGGGCTGGAGATCTCCGTGTGGCTGGACGGGCTGGAGCGCATCCGGGCCGGGGCCATCAAGGCGGCGGCCGACTATGAGCAGGCCGCCCACCAGCGGG
>CAVJLQ010000054.1:9516-12804 GCA_963650435.1 Alloprevotella sp.
AGCAAGGCGAAGCTGGAGCGGCTGTATGCCGCCGCCGAGGACTTTGCCGCCCGGATGCGGGAGAAGGAGCAGCAGGCCGACGGGCTGCGGCAGGAGAGCCAGCAGCAGGAGAACGCGATCGCCGACCTGGAGTCGGAGATCGCGGTGCTGCGCACCAGCATCGTCCACAACACGGAGAACGCTCAGCGGGTGCGGGAGGAGATCGCCCGGCGGGAGAGCCGGGAGGGCTCCCTCACCCAGCAGACCGAGCAGCAGCGCCAGCGCCTGACGGAGATCGACGGCGAGCTGGAGCAGCTGCTGGCGCAGGTGGCCGCCAAAGAGGAGCAGGCCCGGGAGAACGACCGCTCCGCCGGCACCCTGGCCCAGGAGCTGGAGCAGCTGCGAAAGCGGCAGAGCCTGGAGAGCGCCACGGCGGGGGAGGCGAAGGAGCTGCTGTCCGCCCTGGCTGCCGCCGCCCAGGAGATCATGGACCGGGACCAGACCGTCCGCCGGGACCTGCAGGAGCTGGAGGAGCGGCTGGAGCAGGCAAAGGCCGATGTGAGAAAGGCCAAGCGGGCCTGCGACGACGCGGCCGAGGAGCGGGACGGGGCGAAAAACGTCATCAGCGGCTACACCCTGCGGGTGGACAGCCGGAGGAAGAAGGCGGAGCAGGCCCGGGAGCAGTATACCCGCCTGAAAATGGACGAAAACGCCCTGTCCTCCCGCATCAAGCTGCTGGCAGAGATGGAGAAGCTCCACGAGGGCTACTCCAAGGCCGTCAAGCTGGTGATGGGAGAGGCCCAGCGGGGCACTCTGGACCATATACACGGCCCTGTGGCCGACCTGCTGAAGGTGCCCGACCAGTACACCGTGGCGATCGAGACCGCCCTGGGCGGGGCCATGCAGAACATCGTGGTGGACCGGGAGGAGGACGGCAAGGCCGTCATCAACTACCTCAAGCGCCGGGACGGTGGCCGGGCCACCATCCTGCCCCTGAGCTCCATCCGCCCGGGCAGCCTGCCCGAGGGCCGCGCCCTGGAGCGGGAGCCCGGCTTTGTGGGCATCGGGGATCGGCTGATCTCCTTCGACCCCAAGTATCAGAACGTATTTTCCAACCTGCTGGGCCGGGTGGCTGTGATGGAGGACCTGGACTGCGCCATCGCAGCGGCCCGGAAGTTCGGCTATAAGTTCCGCATCGTCACTCTGGACGGTCAGGTGCTCAACCCCGGCGGCTCCATGACCGGCGGCTCGGCCAGCCGCTCGGCGGGCATCCTCAGCCGGGCCAACGAGCTGGAGCGGCTGAACGGCCAGATCGGCCAGCTGCGCCAGCAGCTGACCCAGGCGGAGCAGGACAGCCAACAGGCCCAGCGGGAGGCCACCGCAGCCCAGTATGAGCTGGAGGCCGCCCAGAGCCAGCTGCGCCAGTGGGAGGACGCTATCCTGAAGGCCGAGGGCCAGCTGGAGCGCTGCCGCAGCGTGCTGTCCGCCCTGGAGGGCCAGCAGGAGAGCGGCCGCAGCGAGCTGGAGCAGCTGAAGAGCCGTGCCGCCCAGAACGAGGGGGACACGAAAAAGGCCCGGGAGCGCATCGCCCAGCTGGAGGGCAGCGTGGCCGAACTGGAGGAGCAGACCCAGAGCAAGAGCCGCGGCCAGAGCGACATGGTCCAGCGGGCCCAGGCCATCGCCGGGGAGCTGGCGGAGCTGAACAGCCGCCGGGCCGCCCTGGAGGCGGAGCGGGAGACCGGCGCCGCCGCCCTGGATCAGCTGGAGCAGCTGCTGCGCGAGCTGGAGGGCGACCGGGATCAGAGCCAGGCCCTGATCGGCAGCTACGAGGAGAAGAACGCCGGCTATGCCCAGCAGATCCGGGAGAAGGAGGAGCGCCGGGACGCCCTGAAGGGGGAGAACCAGCGCCGGAACGACCGGGTGGCCGAGCTGAACCGCCAGCGCATGGAACTGGAGGGCAGCCGGGTGCAGGCCGACCGGGACGCCCGGGCCTGCAACGAGGAGCTGCTGCACATGGAGGGGGAGGTCTCCCGCCTGGAGCAGAAAAAGACCACAGCCGCCCTGGAGGAAAAGCAGCTGCTGGACAAGCTGTGGGAGAACTACGAGCTGTCCCACGAGGCTGCCCGGCAGCAGCGGGTGGAGATCGAGTCGGTGCCCAAGGCCACCCGCCGCATCGGCGAGCTGAAGCGGGGCATCTCCGCCCTGGGCCCCATCAGTCTGGGGGCCATCGACGAGTTTGAACGGGTGAACGAGCGGTATACCTACCTCACCGACCAGCGGGACGATGTGGAGAAGGCCAAGAAGGAACTGGCCGACATCATCTCCTCCATCACCGGGGAGATGAAGACCATCTTCGCCCGGGAGTTCCAGACCATCAACGCGGCCTTCGGCCAGACCTTCCAGGAGCTGTTCGGCGGCGGCCGGGCGGCATTGGAGCTGGAGGACCCGGAGGACATCCTCAACTGCGGCATCGAGATCAAGGTGCAGCCCCCGGGCAAGGCGCTGAAGATCATCACCCTGCTGTCCGGCGGCGAGAAGGCCTTTGTGGCCATCGCCCTGTACTTCGCCATTCTGAAGGTGCGGCCCACCCCCTTCGTGGTCATGGACGAGATCGAGGCCGCCCTGGACGACAACAACGTGGTGCGCTTCGCCAGCTATATGCGCAATATGGCGGATAAGACCCAGTTCATCGTCATCACCCACCGCCGGGGCACTATGGAGGAGGCCGACGTCCTCTACGGCGTCACCATGCAGGAGCAGGGCGTTAGCCGTATCCTGACCATCAACCTGAACGACGTGGAGAAGCAGCTGAATATCCGATAGGAAACAGCGATGGGATCGCCGAACAGAAAGCATATCCGGCTAAGAGAATATGACTATGCGGCGGGCGGCGCGCATTTTGTAACGATCTGCACCCAAGACAGAGCGTGCCTATTTTTGCCTCCTGCAGGGGCGGCCACATGGGGCCGCCCCTACCGAAAATCATAGATCGGTACAAGACGATGACCACGAATGAATACATTCGTCTTGTAAAAGCGGGAAAACTTCTTCCATTTCAAAAACGGGTATGGCAAAGAGGTTACCACGAGCACATCATTCGGGATGAAAATGACTTTCTGACCCACTGGCAATACATTGGAAACGACCCCGCTTTGTGGGAAGAGGATGAATACTTTGGAGGTCAACTGTGAACGAGAACAAACAGCCCAGCAACCGGGCGGCCATTATCGGCGGCATCGTGCTGATCATTCTGATGGTGTTGGCGATAAAGGGCATTTTCGCCTTTTTAAGGCAGGACATTCAAAAAAC
>CAVJLQ010000054.1:12814-15252 GCA_963650435.1 Alloprevotella sp.
GAAGAATGCGGTTCCCATCCCCAGCTCTTCCGTCAGCCAGAGCGTTGAGACGCCCGGCGGCAGCGGACAGCAGACGGATGAGGACGCCCCCGCCTTCTGCCCCTTCTGCGGGAGGGCGCTGAACGACAGCTTCCAGTGGGGGCAGTTCTGCCCCTACTGCGGGAAGAAAGTGGACCAGTAAAAACGGAAAAGGACGGTCAAACATGGGCTTTTTTGACAAGCTGAAAAAGATCAATATTTTCGCCGCCTTCGGCTCTGAGCTGACGGATGACTTCTACGACGAGCTGGAGGAGTCCCTGATCCTGGCGGACACCGGCATGGACGTCACCCTGGACCTGGTGGAGCAGCTGCGCCGCCGGGCCAGAGAGCAGGGGGTCAAGACAGTGGAGGGCGCCCGTGAGCTGATGCGCAGCATCATCGCCGAGACCCTCACCGTGGGGCAGGCGGGCCTGGATCTGTCCACCAAGCCGGCCGTAGCCCTGTTCATCGGGGTGAACGGCGTGGGCAAGACCACCACCATCGGCAAGATCGGCGCCCAGCTGAAGAGCGAGGGCAAGCGGGTCATCTTCTGCGCCGCCGACACCTTCCGGGCCGCCGCCTCCGAGCAGCTGACCATCTGGGCCGACCGGGCGGGGGTGGAGATCGTCAAGCAGCACGAGGGGGCCGACCCCGCCGCCGTGGTGTTCGACGCGGCCAGCGCCGCCAAGGCCCGGAAGGCGGACGTGGTGCTGGTGGACACAGCCGGACGGCTGCACAACAAGCAGAACCTGATGAACGAGCTGAACAAGATCAGCCGGGTCATCGACCGGGAGCTGCCCGGCGCCGCCCGGGAGACTCTGCTGGTGCTGGACGCCACCACAGGCCAGAACGGCCTGATCCAGGCCCGGCAGTTCAAGGAGGCCGCGGGCATCACCGGGATCGTGCTGACCAAGCTGGACGGCACCGCCAAGGGGGGCATCGCCATCGCCATCACCAGAGAGCTGGGCGTGCCCGTGAAGTACGCCGGCGTGGGCGAGGGCGTGGACGACCTGAAGCCCTTCGACCCCATGGAGTACGCCGAGGCCATCATCTGAGACAGATCCGGGAAGGAACGTTTAGAGAGAAAGGGGAAGAGGTATGAACAGGATCGACGGCCGCAGCTTCGACCAGCTGCGCCCCATTGAGATCATTCCCAACATCAACAAATTTGCGGAGGGCTCCTGCCTGATCCGCTGCGGCAACACCCATGTGCTGTGTACCGCCAGCGTAGAGGACGAGCCGCCCCGCCACGTCCCCGAGGGGGAGGGCTGGGTGACCGCCGAGTACTCCATGCTGCCCCGGGCCAACCGGGAGCGCAGCCGCCGGGACATCTCCAAGCTGAAGCTCAGTCCCCGCAGCGCTGAGATCCAGCGCCTGGTGGGCCGCTCCCTGCGGGCAGTGGTGGATATGAAGAAGCTGGGCCCGTGGAACATCACCGTGGACTGCGACGTGCTCCAGGGGGACGGCGGCACCCGCACCGCCTCCATCACCGGGGGCTTCGTGGCCATGATGCTGGCCTTCCGCAAAATGAAGGAGCAGGGCCTGATCGGGGAGATCCCCGTCAGCGGCTATGTGGCCGCCGTGTCCGCCGGCATCGTGGACGACCAGCCCATGCTGGATCTGTGCTATGAGGAGGACTCCTCCGCCATGGTGGACCTGAACTGCGTCATGGATGACAAGGGCCGACTGATCGAGATCCAGGGCACCGGCGAGGGCCGCCCCTTCACCGTGGAGGAGCAGCGGCAGCTGGTGGATCTGTGCGCCGGAGGCATCCGGCAGCTGCAGAGCATCCAGCGGGCGTGTCTGGAGGGCTGAGCATGGCGCAGATCTTTGAGATGCTGATGCTGGTCCTGTTCGGCCTGTCCTGGCCCTTCAACATCAGCAAGTCCCTGCGCTCCCGCACCGCCCGGGGCAAGAGCATTTCCTTTGAGCTGGTCATCATCGCGGGCTATCTGTGCGGCATCGCGGGGAAGATCGTGGGAGGAAACGTTACCTATGTGGTGGCCTTCTATGTCATCGATATTGCCATGGTGACCACTGACCTGCTGCTCACGGTGCGGAATATGGCGCTGGACCGCATGGCGGACCGGAAGGAGAATGTACGATGAAATTGGTATTGGCCAGCAAGAATAAAAAGAAGCTGGAGGAGATGGACCTGCTCCTGTCCAAAATGGGGGTAGAGGTGTGCTCCGAGGCCGAAGCCGGTGTGAACGTGGAGGTGGAGGAGACCGGAACCACCTTCGAGGAAAACTCCCTGCTGAAGGCAAAAGCGGTGATGGAGGCCAGCGGCTTGCCCGCCATCGCCGACGACTCCGGCCTGTGCGTGGACGCCCTGAACGGCGCGCCCGGGGTGTACTCCGCCCGGTACGGCGGCCCCGGTCTGGATGATGAGGGGCGCTACCGCCTGCTGCTGGAGAACA
>CAVJLQ010000055.1:0-19665 GCA_963650435.1 Alloprevotella sp.
GAAAGTCCGTACCCGTTCCAAAGCGGGATTAGGAGCAGTCGGTAGAATAAAAAATATTTTACACCCAATGGGGAGAAGAATGCAATATTTTCTTGAAAAAACCTGAGGTCCGGCGGAAATACTCTTGCAAAAGGGGGGAAGTGTGGTATAATACAATCAAGAATAATTCTTGATAAGGAGAAGAGCCTATGACGTATGATCTGCTGGTGCTGGGCACAGGCCCGGCGGGACTGTCCGCCGCGGTGACGGCCCGGGGCCGCGGCAAGTCCGTGGCAGTGATGGGCGCGCCGCCGGAGGACAGCCCTCTGGCCCGGGCGCCTGAGATAGACAACTACCTGGGCCTTCCCGGGATGAGCGGAGGGGAGATACTGGCCCGGTTCGAGGAGCACGCCCGCCGGGCCGGCGCGGAGTTCGTCCGGGGCCGCGTGGTCTCTCTGCTGACGTGGGAGGGCTCCGTGATGGCCACGGTGGGCAGCCAGGTGTACCAGGGCCGCGCCCTGATCCTGGCCCCCGGCGTGGTGCGGCAGAACAAGTATCCCGGGGAGGAGGCCCTTTTGGGCCGGGGGGTGAGCTACTGCGCCACCTGCGACGGGATGCTGTACCGGGGGAAGGCGGTAGTGGTGGCGGGCCGCAGCCCCGAGGCCCCGGCGGAGGCCAACTACCTGCGCTCCATCGGCTGCGGGGTCACCTATGTGGCCCCGGTCCGGCCGGAGGGGCTGGACGAGGAGATCCCCTTTGTTCCGGGAAACGGGCTGACCGTGCTGGGAGAGCGCGCGGTCACCGGGGTGGAGACCGGCGGGCAGACGATCCCCTGCGCGGGGGTGTTCATCCTGCGTCCGGCGGTGGCCCCTGCGGATCTGCTGCCCGGCCTGGCCGCGGAGAACGGCGTCATCCGGACCGACCGCTTTATGGCCACCAATTTGCAGGGGGTCTTTGCGGCGGGGGACTGCACCGGACTGCCCCATCAGATCTCCAAGGCCGTGGGGGAGGGGCTGACCGCCGCTCTGACCGCGTGTCGATATTTGGACGAGAAACAAAAGCGGGCCTGAAACAGGCCAAGACAACGAAAACAGGAGGAAAACAAAATGCTGCACTTTTCAAAGGATGGATTTGACAAGGCCCTGTCTCAGGGCAAGCTGATGATGGTGGACTTCTGGGCGGACTGGTGCGGCCCCTGCCGCATGCTGGGCCCGGTGATCGAGCAGCTGGCCGGCCAGTACCCCGATGTGGTGGTGGGCAAGGTGAATGTGGATGACGAGCAGGAGCTGGCCCTGCGGTACGGCGTCATGTCCATCCCTACGGTGATCTTCTTCAAGGACGGCAAGGAGATCGACCGCAAGGTGGGCGTCATGCCCCCGGAGGCGTTCACCCAGGTGCTGGACGCCAACAAGTGAGAGAAAAAAGTCCGAACGGAGCACGGCGCCTGCCGTGCTCCGTTCTTTATTGACACAAACTGTGACCATGGGTTAAAATATAAACGGACATTTCTGTCCGGGCCCCTCTCACGGCAGAGAGGGGCGGACCAACAGTGATCAGGGAAACGGAGCAATTCTTTTATGAAACGCAATACAAGAGTATCGACCGCCGTGATCCGCCGGCTGCCCCGGTACTACCGGCATCTGGCGGAGCTTCAGAAAAAGGGCGTGATCCGCATCTCCTCCGGGGCGCTGGGCAAGTCCATGGGACTGACGGCCTCACAGATCCGGCAGGATCTGTTCTGCTTTGGCGAATTCGGCCAGCAGGGCTACGGCTACAACGTGGATGTACTGCGGGAGGAGATCGGGAATATCCTGGGGGTGAACCGGGGCCACACCATCGTGGTGGTGGGCGCCGGCAACCTGGGCAAGGCGCTGATGGGCAACTTTAAGTTCAGCCATATCGGCTTCCGCCTGGCGGCGGCCTTCGATGTGAACGAAAAGACGATCGGGACGACGATCGCCGGGACCCCCGTCTACCACGAGGACCAGCTGGAGTCCTTCATCCGGGAGCACCATGTGGATGTAGGGCTGCTCACCGTGCCCCGGACCGTGGCCCAGGTGACGGCGGAGAAGCTGGTGAACGCCGGGGTGAAGGGCATCTGGAACTTTACCAATCAGGAGCTGTCGCTGCCCGGACATGAGGATGTGATCGTGGAGTCTGTCCACTTTTCCGAAAGCCTGCTGGCCCTGAGCTACATGATCTCCCAGAAGGAAGACGAGGAGAAGGGAGTGCAGGAATGAAGAAGCACATCCGTGCGCTGGCGGTGATGGCTGCCGCCGCGGCCCTGCTGGCGGCGGGGGCGGCGGCCCTGTCCGGAGGGGACGGCCTGGTCTCGCTGAGCCATTTGACCGCGGTGTTCCGGCCCGACGCCCAGAAGCGGGCGGACGCCGCCGCGGAACAGGTCCTTCAGGACGCCTATGACAGCGCGGAGCAGAAGCTGGAGCAGCTGACACAGGATCACAACGGCCAGAGCGGCGACAGCCGCCCATACAGCGGCGATCTGCGCAGCCGCAGCTATGCCCGGGGGGATGCTCTGACCATTCAGGCGGGGGCGGGCGTGCTGCTGATCGCCGGGGATGTGTCCGTGACGCATGACGGCGCGCTTGTGGACGTGACCGACGGCAAGGAGGTGCCCACGGGGAGCCACTTGGCCGCGGGCCACCGCTATCTGGCGGCGGAGGACACCACGGCGAAGCTGACGGTGCGCTCCGGTCTGGCCAAGGTGGGCCTGCAGGGGCGGTATGAGCAGAAGCTGGGCGGCCAGAGCGCCGCCCCCTTTACCGACGTGTCCGACGGCGACGCCTGGGCCCAGGCGGTGGACTACGTCTATCGGAACGGCCTGCTCACCGGCACCGGCGACGATCGGTTCAGCCCCGGCCTGTCCATGAGCCGGGCCATGATGATGACGGTGTTCTACCGTCTGGCCGGTTCGCCGGAGGGGCAGATGGCCCAGGCGGCGGCCCAGTTCGATGATGTGAAGGACGGCGCCTGGTTCGCCCCCTATGTCCGCTGGGCGGCCAGTCAGGGGGTCACCTCCGGCACCAGCGAGACGCCGCCCCTCTTCTCTCCGGACATGCAGGTCACCCGGCAGCAGGTGGCGGTGATGCTGTACGGCTTCGCCTCCAAAGGCCTCGGGCTGAAGCTGACGGGGCTGGCCGACCTGTCCCGGTACTCCGATGGGGACCAGGTGGCGGCCTGGGCCCAGACGCAGGTGGCCTGGGCCGTGGAGAACGGCATCATGACCGCCCACAGCGGTAAGCTGGAGCCCGGGGCCGACGCCGCCCGGGGCGAGGTCGCCATGATGGTGATGGCCTTCGCGGAAAAATATTTGTGATCTGCCGCACCCCGGGGCGGTTTCTGAATAGGATGAGTTGAGAGCGGTCCTCCCGCCCTCAAAACTTCATAATTCAGGAGGTACTCATAATGGGGTGCTGCAATAACGGTTGGCGGCTGCGGGAACGGCTGCGGCTGCAACAACAACTGCGGCTGCAACAACGGCTGCGGCTGCTGAGGCAGACCAAAGGCCCCCTGTGGACGAATGTCCACAGGGGGCCTTTTTTGATTTAAGCGGGCTGCTGGCCCTGCAGGATATCCACCGCTGCCCGGGCGGCTGCGGCCGCGTCCTCGGTGTACACGTCGGCGCCGATCTCGTCGCAGAAGCTCTGGTCGATGGGCGCGCCGCCCACCATGATCTTCACCTTGTCCCGGATGCCCTCCTGCTTTGCCAGCTCCACCACCTGGCGCATGTTCTGCATGGTGGTGGTCAGCAGGGAGGAGCAGGCGATGATGCCGCAGTTGTACTTTTTGGCGGTGTCTATGAACTGCTGCGGGCTGACGTCGGTGCCCAGGTCGTGGACTTCGATGCCGCTGCCCTCCATCATGATCTTCACCAGGTTCTTGCCAATGTCGTGCATGTCCCCCTGGACGGTGCCCAGGCACACATGGCCCACGATCCGGGCGCTCTCGCCGGTCATATAGGGCTTGAGCAGGGCGGTGGCGGCGGTCATGCACCGGGCGGCAATGAGCATCTCCGGGACAAAGGCCCGGTTGGCGGAGAACTCCTCCCCCAGAACGGTCATGCCGTGGACCAGACCCTTGGATAGGATCTCCTGGGGGCCATAGCCCTCGTCCAGGGCCTGCCGGCACAGCTGGAGCACCCGCTTCTGCTGGCCGCGCAGCAGGGCGGAGGAGATGCGCGCCATCAGGTCGCCGCCTCCCTCGCTGACCTGGGCGGCCGGCGCCTTGGCGGGGGCGGCAGCCCGCTGCCGCCGGGGGATAGGGGGCAGCGGGGTGACGGGGAAGTGCAGCCCGGCGTTGTACTCGTCGATGGCCTGGTACAAATACTGATCCACATGGGGGAACACCGTGCCCGCCAGACCGTAGGTGATGGATGGGATATAGTGCCCGCCGGGGCAGTAGCGCTCCAGCGCTGCCCGGGCATAGGCCAGGATCTCATCGGGCTGGGCGTCCGCCCGGTCGATGGCGGCCCCCAGGCCGCCCATGAGCACCAGCCTGCCCTTCAGGTGCCGCTGGAGGGCGGGGATGTCGTTCTCCGGCAGCACGCCCTGCCACACCTGGATGCCGATCTCCGCCATGTCGTCCACGATGGGGACGAGGTAGGAGTCGGCGTGGTGGATGGCGATGACCCCGCGGGAGCGGATATAGCCGTAGAAGCGGCGGTAGGGCTCCTTGAAGAACTCCCGCCACATGTCGGGCTTCATGAACAGGGCGGCCTTGGTGCCCCAGTCGTCGTGGCTGAAGATCACGTCGGGCTGGAGCCCGTCGATCAGCCGCCTGACATAGTCCAGGCGGTACTGGGTGATGTACTCGATCAGCTCGTGCATCTCGTCGGGGTGTTCATACAGAGCGGTGAGCGTGCCCTCAAAGCCCATGAGGAAGTGGCACTGCTCGAAGATGCCCGTGCCCATAAAGCCGGCCAGCAGGTGGTCCTCGCCGCAGGCTGCCCGGGCGGCGGCGCGGCACTCCTCCCAGCCGTGGTCGCACTCATTCAGGTCGGGGGCGTGCACCGTCTCCCGCCAGCGGGTGACGTCCTGACAGACGGTGAGCTCCTTGCTGTGAAGGGGAGTGGGGCCGGGGGCGTCCTCCGGGAAGCTGATGGTGGTGCCCCAGCGGTCGCGGCTGACGGTGCCCCGCCTGCGGTTGCCCCGGAGATAGGTGTTGATGGGGTCGGTCAGGCACATGGACAGGGCCTCGTACTGGCGCAGCTGGCGTTCGGGCTGTCCGTCAGGCTTGAGCAGCTCCAGAAAAATTTCCTTCGGTGTGGACATAGCGGTCACTCCTTTGTGGCGGGATATGGAAGGGATATATACTTGTCAGTCCTTATTGTACAAGACACAGGACGTATAAGTCAACGTGTTCTCTCCGTAGTTGTAGCCAAGGCCGGACCGGGTGCAGATGTCGCTGACGAACAGGCCGTATGCCTCCATGGAGGAGATGCGTTTCCCGGGAAAGCGGCAGGGCCGGGCGGGGCAGGTGCAGTGGGAGCAGACGGTGCAGGCCCCGGCGGAGAGGGGGAGGCAGTTGGGGCACAGCAGCCCCGCCTGCCGGGCGAAGCTGGCAAATCGGCGGCGGTGGGCCCGGGCGGCGGCGGTCATCCCCTCGTAGTCGAAGGGGTCGGACAGCTGGACGGTGCTCTGCACCAGGATGCCGCTGTCATAGGCGCGCAGCCGGACGGCGCACTGCTCCAGGCTGCCGCAGCCCGGGGGACAGGCCCAGTTTTTGCCCCACTGTCCGCAGCGGTCCGCCGCGCACATATCCCGGATCTGGGCCAGGGGGGTCACGGCGGACATGCACAGGTCTGCCCAGTGGGAAAAGCCGTTTTCCCGGGCAAGTGTCATAAGATCAAGCACCGGCGCGCCCCCTCTTGACAAAATAAACTTTACCTGATTAAAATGTTAAGGCGAGATCAATTATAGGGGGAGGCGGCGCCGGTGTCAAGCATTCGTGTACATCAGGGGACAAAGGACCTGGAGCTGCCCCTGAAGGCGGGGGAGACGCTGCTGGCCCTTCTGCGGGCCGGGGGCATATCCCTTCCCGCGGCCTGCGGGGGAAAGGGCAGGTGCGGCAAGTGCCGGGTGGAGTATAACGGCGCGCCCCGCCTTGCCTGCCGCGTGTTCCCACAGGACGGCGACCGGGTGGTCCTGCCGGAGCAGTCCGGCGGCCTGATCCTGACAGAGACCCGGGCCGGCCCGATATTTCGGGCCGGGGGGACCGGGTGCGCCGCGGCGGTAGACCTGGGCACCACCACCGTGGCTGTGCGCATCTATGACCTGGCCAAAGGACAGGAGGTGGCCGCGGCCGCGGCCTGGAACCGGCAGGCGCCCTACGGGGCCGATGTGATCAGCCGCATCCAGTATACGCTGGAGCGGGAGGAGGGCCTGGAGGAGCTCTCCCGGTGTATCCGGGAGCAGGTCATGCAGCAGATCCGGCAGGGGATGGAGGGCTGCGGCCGCCCCGTGGAGCAGGTGCAGAGGATCTTTCTGGCGGGCAACACGGCGATGCAGCTGCTGTTTGCCGGGCGGCCCGTCCGGGGCCTGGCCTCCGCCCCCTTTCGCCCGGACACTCTGTTCCGGGAGCAGCAGGGAGATCGGCTTTACAACATCCCAGTTTCTTACGCTCCATGCGTGTCCGGCTTCGTGGGGGGCGACATCACGGCCGGCCTGTTGGCCTCCGGTCTGGGGCAGAGGAGGGGGAACTTCCTCTTTCTGGACATCGGGACCAACGGGGAGATGGCCCTGGGCGGCGCGGACGGATACCTGTGCTGCTCCGTGGCCTCCGGCCCCGCCTTCGAGGGGGGCGGGATCTCCTGCGGCATGCCGGGGATGGACGGAGCGGTCAGCCATGTGCGGTATGACCGGGGCTTTCTGTACGATGTGATCGGCGGCGGCCCCGCCAAGGGGCTGTGCGGCTCCGGCCTGCTGGACCTGGCGGCGGAGCTGCTGCGGCTGGGCCTTCTGGACGAGAGCGGCCGGCTCCTGCCGCCGGAGGAGGCCCCGGCAGAACTGCGCCGGCATCTTGCGCGGGACGGGGGCGGGAATGGCCTGTTCCGTTTGACGGCGGACGTTGTTTTGACTGCCGGAGATGTCCGGAGCCTTCAGCTGGCCAAGGCCGCCGTGGCGGCGGGCATCCGGGTGCTGCTGGAGCAGAGGGAGCTGACGGCGGAGAAGCTGGACGGCATCTATCTGGCCGGGGGCTTCGGCACCTACCTGTCCCCGGACAGCGCCGCCGCCATCGGGATGCTGCCGGCGATGCCCCGGGACAGGCTGCACAGCCTGGGAAATACGGCCCTGGCCGGGGCGGCTATGGCGGCGGCGGACCCGGAGATGGAGCGCCAAATGGCCGCCGTGGCCAACGGCTGCCGGTATGTTGAGTTGGCGGGCAGAGAAGACTTTGCCGCGGCCTTTGTGGAATGTATGCGATTTGGATCAGGAGGGTCATGATATGGAGGTCCGTTTTCCCCTTATTTTAGACGGTGCTACCGGCACGGAGCTGCAAAAACGCGGCTATCAGGGCGATGTCAGCGCGGAGCAGTGGGTGCTGGAGCACCCGGAGGTCATTGTAGAGCTCCAGCGCGGCTATGTGGACGCGGGCAGCCAGGTGGTCTACGCCCCCACCTTTGGGGCCAACCGGCAGAAGCTGGAGGAGCACCGCATCTTCAACCGGGTAGAGGACTACAACGTCCGGCTGACGGCCCTGTCCAGGCAGGCGGCGGCGGGCCGGGCCTGGGTGGCCGGAGATCTCTCCCCCACGGGGCAGTTCCTGGCCCCCCTGGGCGAGGCGTCCTTTGAGGAGCTGGTGGACATCTACACCGAGCAGGCCGCCGCCCTGGAGAAGGCCGGAGCAGACCTGTTCGCCGTGGAGACCATGATGACCCTGTCAGACGCCCGGGCGGCGGTGCTGGCCATCCGCAGTGTCAGCAGCAAGCCGATCCTCGTGTCCTTCACCTGTGATGAAAACGGACGGACCCTGTCCGGCACCGATGTGGCCGCCGCCCTGGTGGTGCTGCAGGGCATGGGGGTCAGCGCCTTCGGCCTGAACTGCTCCACCGGGCCGGACAAGATGCTGGCCCAGCTGCGCCGCCTGCGGAAGTATGCCCGGATCCCCCTGATGGCCAAGCCCAACGCGGGCATGCCCAAGGTGGTGGGGGACAAGACGGTGTATGACTGCACGCCGGAGGAGTTCGTGGCCTATGCGGATGAGATGGTGCAGGCGGGCGTGGGCGTGTTCGGCGGCTGCTGTGGCACCGACAGCCGGTATATCGCCGCGCTGAAGGGGGCATTGGAAGGAAAGCGGTTCGTCCCCCCCGCGCCGGAGCACACCGAGCTGCTGCCCGCGGCCACGGAGAAGCTGCCCTTCCTGCTGCCGGTGGATGCGGGCCACGGCCCGGCGCTGTCCGCCGGAGAGGATCTGGAGGAGGCCATCGAGCAGGCGCTGGAGGGCGGTGAGCCCACGCTGGCTATGAAGATCGAAAACTGGGAGGACGTGGACGCGTTGGCCGACTGGCAGTACGCCATGACAAAGCCCCTGTGCCTGATCTGTGAGGACGGGGAGCTGCTGGAGGCCGCTCTGCGGGTCTATCAGGGCCGTGCCCTGTACGAGGGCGGTCTGCCCGAGGAGACGCTGCTGCCCCTGAGCCGGCGCTACGGCCTTTTGATCTGATCAAGATCCATATAACGAAGAAAAGAGGCGACCCCTATGAGCGAGACACGGCCCGGCGTAAGGCTGAGCAAGATCATAGAAGAGTTCCGGCTGGAGGTGCTCAATGCCGGGGAGAATTACGAAAAGACCGTGGTGACCAAGCCGGATGTGAACCGGCCCGGCCTGCCCCTGACCGGCTTTTTTGAGCGGTTCGACACCAGGCGGCTCATGGTCATCGGCATCACGGAGTGGCTGTATCTGGACGGCCTGACCCCAGAGGTGCGCAGCGAGCGGTGTAGCCGCCTGATGTCCTATCCGGCCCCGGCGCTGATCATCACCCGGGGGCTGGAGCCCCACCCGGAGTGTATGGAGGCCGCCCGGAAATATGGCCGCACCATCCTGCGCACCAAGGCGCAGACCTCGGCCTTTATGAGCCTGCTCATCGGCAGCCTGTATAACGACATGGCCCCGTGCATCACCCGCTCCGGCGTGATGATGGAGGTGTATGGCGAAGGGGTGCTGATCCAGGGGGAGTCCGGCGTGGGCAAGAGCGAGGTGGCCATCGAGCTGATCAAGCGCGGACACCGCATCATCGCCGACGACGCCCTGGAGATCCGCGAGACCAACCACGGCACCCTGATGGCCACGGCCCCGGAACTGATCCGCCACTACATGGAGCTGCGGGGCATCGGCGTGATCGATGTGCGCCGCCTGTTCGGCATGGGGGCCATCAAGGACGAGCAGCAGATCGATATGGTGATCCGGCTGGAGCCCTGGGACGACCACGCGGTGTACGACCGGCTGGGGCTGGAGGGCTGCACCACGGAGATCCTGGGCGTGGAGCTGCCCCTTGTGACCATCCCGGTAAAGCCGGGGCGGAACCTGGCCAGTATCCTGGAGGTGGCCGCCATGAACAACCGCAACCGGAAGATGGGACACAACGCGGCCCTGGAGCTGACCGAGAGGATGGACCAGCTCTTCCCGGCAAAAGAAGGAGAGAGATCGTGATGTATCTGGGCATTGATGTGGGCGGCACCAATCTGGCGGCCGGACTGACGGACGGAGAGGGACAGATCCTGTGCAAGGCATCTGTCCCCGTGGACAGGGCGTGGACCGACCGGGAAATCGCCGGGGCGCTGGCCCGGCTGTGCCGCGTGACCGCGGAGAAGGCCGGCGTGCCGATGGAGAAGATCCAGGCGGTGGGCATGGGCGTGCCGGGCCAGGTGGACGACAAAAACGGCGTGGTCGTACACAGCCCCAATATGAATTTCCGCGATACGCCCCTGAAGCAGCTGGTGGAGCAGCAGGTGGGCATCCCGGTCTATCTGGGCAACGACGCCAACTGCGCGGCCATCGGCGAATACTGGGCCGGAGCGGCCAAGGGCTGCGACCCCGCGGTGGTCATCACCCTCGGCACCGGGGTCGGCGGCGGCATGGTGGCCGGCGGCAGACTGTATACCGGCCGCAGCGGCGGCGGTATGGAGGTGGGCCACATGATCACCCGCCCCGGCGGGCGCAGGTGCGGCTGCGGCAACCGGGGCTGCTGGGAGACCTACGGCTCCGCCACCGGTCTGATCCGCTCCGCCCGGGAGATCATGGGCTGGCGGCCGGAGAGCAGCCTGTGGCTGCTGTGCGGCGGCGACCAGGACAAGGTAGAGGGGCGCACGCCCTTCCAGGCTGCGCTGGACGGGGACGAGACTGCCATCCAGGTGGTGCAGGAGTACGTTCAGGCGCTGGCAGAGGGGCTGATCAATGTGGTGAACCTGACCCAGCCGGAGATCATCTGCCTGGGCGGCGGCGTGAGCGCCGCGCCGGAGCACCTGCTGCTGGAGCCCCTGCGCAGGCTGGTGGAGGAGGGGGCCTTTGACAAGCTCCACGCCCCGCGCATCGTCCGGGCCGCTCTGGGCAACGACGCCGGTATCGTGGGCGCCGCCATGCTGTGCCGGATGGCCTGACCTGGAATTCAAATTCCCGCCTCGACAGAGGCGGGAATTTTTTGTATCCCTATTCATTTTTTGCCCGAGGTTTGATATAATGAGTCTGAACACAGTCCCGGGCGTTTGCCCGTCGGGAGGTCATATATGGATCGTTTTGAAGAACTGGAGGGGCGGCTGGCCCTGCGCTGTCCCACGCTGGAGCTGCGGCGGGACGAGCCCATGAGCCGCCACACCTCCTTCCATGTGGGCGGCCCTGTCCGCCTGATGGCTCTGCCTAAAACGGCGGGGGAGGCAAAGGCCGCGCTGCTGGCGGCAAAGGAGCTGGATCTGGCCCCCTTCTTTTTGGGCAACGGCACCAACCTTCTGGTGCCCGACGCTGGCGCGGAGCGCTTTCTCATCAGACCCGCAGGCAAGTACTCCGTGGGCAGTCTGAACCGGGTGTGGGAGGCCGACGGCCTGCTGTGCGCCGGCGCGGCGGTGTCCCTGGCCAATCTGGCCGGATGCGCCCTGGGGCGGAGCTTGACTGGGCTGGAGTTTGCCCAGGGGATCCCCGGCAGCGTGGGCGGCGGCGTGACCATGAACGCCGGGGCCTACGGCGGCGAGCTGGTGCAGGTGCTGGACAGTGTGACGGCGCTGGACAAGGCGGGGCAGGAGCACACGTTCCCTGCCGATCAGTGCGGTCTGGGCTACCGCAGGAGCATCTTCTTCGGCGGGGACTACCTGATCCTGGCCGCCCGCTTCCGGCTGGAGCCCGGCGATCCGGCGGCCATCGAGGCCCGCATGAAGGAGCTGGCCGCAAAGCGGCAGGAGAAGCAGCCCCTGGAGTACCCCAGTGCGGGCTCTACCTTCAAGCGGCCGGAGGGATATTTCGCCGCCGCTCTGATCGACCAGTGCGGCCTGAAGGGCCTCACCATTGGGGGCGCCCAGGTGTCGGAGAAGCACGCGGGCTTCGTCATCAACAGGGGCGGGGCCACCTGCGCCGACATCCTGGCTTTGGTGGAGCAGATCCGGGAACGGGTAAAGAGCAGCACCGGCGTAGAGCTGGAGCTGGAAGTGAAGATCCTGAGGTGATACCATGGAATTTGTGATCATATCCGGCATGTCCGGGGCGGGAAAGAGCCAGGCGGCCTCCATCATGGAGGACATGGGCTTTTTTTGCGTGGACAACCTCCCCGCGCCCCTGATCCCCAAGTTTGCCGAGCTGGGCATGGCGGGCACCGGGGAGTATGAGCGGGTGGTGCTGGTGACCGACATCCGGGGCGGGACGAGATTCGACTGCCTGTTCCGCGCCCTGGACGATCTGAAAAACATGAAGTGCGACTACCGCATCCTGTTCATGGACGCGGCGGACGCCACCATCATCAAGCGCTATAAAGAGACCCGGCGCAGCCACCCCCTTGCCGAGGAGTCGGACAGTCTGGAGCAGGCCATCCAGATGGAACGGGCCATGCTGGCCCCCCTGCGCCAGCGGGCGGAGCATATCATCGACACCACCAACCTGTCCACCGCCAAGCTGAAGGGCATGCTGCGGCAGCAGTTTGCCCGGGGCGGCTCCGGCGACGGGGCGCTGGAGGTGCGTGTGCTGTCCTTCGGCTTCAAATACGGCGCGCCCATGGAGGCCGACCTGGTCTTCGACGTTCGTTTTCTGCCCAACCCCTATTATGTGCCCGAGCTGCGGGCCCACACCGGACTGGACCAGGGCGTGCGGGACTATGTTTTCGGCGGGGGACAGGCGGATGAGTTTATGAAGCGGCTGGGGGATCTGATCGCCTGGCTGCTGCCCCGGTATGTGGAGGAGGGGAAGACGGCCCTTGTGATCGGCGTGGGCTGCACCGGCGGGCACCACCGTTCTGTGGCCATCGCCCACAGTCTGGCGGAGCTGATCCGCACCCTTGGCTACCCCGTGAGCGAGAGCCACCGGGACATGGGCAGGAGCTGACCATGGAGCAGGAAAAGACGACCTCCTTCTCCGCCCAGGTCAAGGCGGAGCTGTGCCGCGCCCCCCTGAACCGCAGATGCTGTGCCCAGGCGGAGGCCTACGGGGTGCTGCTGTACTGCAACACCTTCCGGGGGGACGAGATCAAGATCATGACCGAGAGCGAGCCCTTTGCCCAGCGCCTGCCCGCCCTGTTCAAAAAGGCGTTCAAGGTGACCTTTGACCGGCTGCCCGACGGGGCCGGGAAGCATATCTTCGTGATCCGCGACCCGAAGAAGCTGGCGGCGATCCTGCAGGTATACGGCGCCGCCGCCTCCGATGTGGCCCTGCACATCAACTTTGCGGTGGTGGAGGAGGACTGCTGCCGGGCCTCCTTCTTCCGGGGGGCCTTTCTGGCCGGCGGCTCGGTCACCGACCCCAGAAAGGGCTATCATCTGGAGCTGGCCACCTCCCACCGGGGGGTGAGCCGCGAGGTGCCCGTGCTGCTGGGAGAGATGGATCTTCAGCCCAAGAATGCCCAGCGCAAGGGCAACGCCGTGACCTATTTCAAGCAGAGTGAGCATATCGAGGACTTTCTCATCACCATCGGCGCACCCCTGACCGCCATGGAGGTGATGAACGCCAAGCTGGAAAAGAGCCTGCGGGGGGGCGTGAACCGCCGGGTGAACTGCGACGCCGCCAACCTGGACAAGGCGGTGGAGGCGGCCCAGAGCCAGCTGGAGGCCATCCGCCGCCTGCGGGAGGACGGACGGCTGAACAGCCTGCCGGACAAGCTGAAGCAGGCGGCCATGCTCCGCCTGGAGAACCCGGAGGACACCCTGTCCCAGCTGGCGGAGCTGTTCGACCCACCCATCACCAAATCCGCCCTGAACCACCGCCTGCGCAAGCTGGTAGAGCTGGCGCAGGCGAAGGTCTGAGCGAAAAAAACGGGCGGAACATAATATAAAATGACCCGGGCCCGGCCCGGAGGAGAGACAGAAAGGCGGTCTATCATGGCCTTTGCCCATTTACATCTGCATACGGAATTTTCCCTGCTGGACGGGGCCTGCCGCATCAAGCAGCTGGCAAAGCGGGTGAAGGAGCTGGGCCAGACCGCTGTGGCCGTTACCGACCACGGGGTGATGTACGGGGCGGTGGACTTCTACCGGGCCTGTAAGGCGGAGGGTATCAAGCCCATCATCGGCTGCGAGGTCTATGTGGCACCCCGGGGCCGCACCCGGTTCCAGAAGGTGCACGAGTTCGACGCGGAGTCCCGCCACCTGGTGCTGCTGTGCCGGAACGAGGAGGGCTACCGCAATCTGTCCTACATGGTGTCCCAGGCGTTTTTAGAGGGCTTCTACATCAAGCCCCGCATCGACATGGACCTGCTGCGGGAGCACTGCGGCGGGCTGATCGCCATGTCCGCCTGTCTGGCGGGGGAGATCCCCCGCCTGCTCATGGCGGACGAGTATGAAAAGGCCAAAGAGGCCGCTCTGGAGATGCGGCAGCTATTCGGGGAGGACGGCTACTACCTGGAGATGCAGGATCACGGCATCCCCGTGCAGCAGAAGGTGAACGCGGGCATCCTGCGCCTGCACGAGGAGACGGGCATCCCCCTGGTGGCCACCAACGACGCCCACTATATCCGCAAGGAGGACTGGGAGACCCAGGATGTGCTCATGTGCATCCAGATGGGCAAGACCCTGGACGACCCCGGGCGGATGAAGTTCCAGACCCAGGAGTTCTACGTCAAGAGCGAGGAGGAGATGGCCGCCCTGTTCCCCCAGCACCCGGAGGCGCTGGAGAATACGGCGAAGATCGCCGAGCTGTGCAATGTGGAGTTTGAGTTCGGCAAGTACCACCTGCCCAATTTCAAGCTGCCCGAGGGCTGGACGGACGCCGACGCCTATTTTGAAAAGCTGTGCCTGGACGGCTTTGCGCGGCGCTACCCCGACGGGGGCGAGGACAAGCTGAAGCAGCTGCACTATGAGATGGGCATGATCCGGAAGATGGGCTTTGTGGATTACTTCCTCATCGTCTCCGACTTCATCGGCTTTGCCAAGAGCAGCGGCATCCCCGTGGGCCCCGGCCGGGGCTCCGCCGCAGGCTCCATGGTGTCCTATTGCCTGAACATCACCGACATCGACCCGCTGAAGTATCAGCTGTACTTCGAGCGGTTCCTGAACCCGGAGCGGGTGACCATGCCCGACATCGACATCGACTTCTGCATCCGCCGGCGGCAGGAGGTCATGGACTATGTGGCCCGGAAGTACGGGGCCGACCACGTGGCCCAGATCGTCACCTTCGGCACCATGGCGGCCCGGGCCTCCGTGCGGGACGTGGGCCGTGTCATGGGCATCCCATACGCCGAGGTGGACGCCATCGCCAAGCAGATCCCCGGCGGGCCGGGGAACCTGCACATCACCCTGGGGGACGCATTGAAGCTGTCCAAGCAGCTGAAGGAGAGCTACGACGGGGACGAGCGCATCAAAAAGCTCATCGACACCGCCATGGCCCTGGAGGGGATGCCCCGGAACGCCTCTACCCACGCCGCCGGGGTGGTCATCACCAGCAAGCCGGTGTATGAGTATGTCCCCCTGGCCACCAACGACGGCGTGCCCGTCACCCAGTACATCATGACCACGCTGGAGGAGCTGGGTCTGCTGAAAATGGACTTCCTGGGCCTGCGGAACCTGACCATCCTCAACGACGCGGTGGAGATGGTGCGGAAAAGCCAGCCGGACTTCACCCTGAAGGACGTCCCGGAGGGGGACCCCGAGGTCTATAAGATGCTGTCCGAGGGCAAGACCTCCGGCGTGTTCCAGCTGGAGTCCAGCGGCATGACCGGAGTGTGCGTGAGCATGAAGCCCCAGAATATCGAGGACATCACCGCCCTGATCGCCCTGTACCGCCCGGGGCCCATGGACTCGATCCCCCGGTTCATCGCCTGCAAGCAGGACCCCTCCAAGGTGACCTATAAGCACCCCCTGCTGGAGCCCATCCTGTCCATCACCTACGGCTGCATCGTCTATCAGGAGCAGGTCATCGACATTTTCCGCCGCCTGGCGGGGTACTCCCTGGGACAGGCCGACATGATCCGCCGGGCCATGTCCAAGAAGAAGGCCAAGGACGTGGAGCGGGAGCGGCAGTTCTTCATCAACGGCGACCCGGCCCGGGGGATCGCGGGCTGCGTGAAGAACGGCGTGCCCGCCGATGTGGCCCAGTCCATCTATGACGAGATCTACGACTTTGCCAACTACGCCTTCAACAAGGCCCACGCCGCGGCCTATGCCGTGGTGGCCTATCAGACGGCGTGGTTCAAGTGCCGCCATCCCCGGGAGTATATGGCTGCTCTGCTGACCTCTGTGCTGGACTCCAGCGAGAAGGTGGCGGAGTACATCGGCGAGTGCCGGGAGATGAACATACCCCTGCTGCCCCCGGACATCAACGAGTCTCAGCCCGATTTCTCCGTCTCCTCCGGCGGCATCCGCTTCGGTCTGGCTGCCCTGAAGGGGGTGGGCCGGTCCTTTATGAACGGCATGCTGAGAGAGCGCACCGAGGGCGGGCCCTTTGCCGACTTCATGGACTTCTGCGACCGGATGTATGACCAGGAGCTGAACCGCCGGGTGCTGGAGAGCCTGATCAAGTCCGGTGCCTTTGATTCCCTGAACTGCCGCCGCTCCCAGCTGATGCAGGTGTACGGCCAGGTGCTGGACGGCATCGCCGAGAGCCGCCGCCGGAACGTGGAGGGGCAGCTGGACCTGTTCGGCATGGGCACACAGGAGGAGCAGCCCTCTGCCCAGCCCGCCCTGGTGCTGCCGGACATCCCGGAGTATTCTGCCGCCGAGCTGATGACCATGGAGAAGGAGACCACGGGGCTTTATCTCACCGGCCACCCCATGGATCAGTACCGGGAGCTGGTGCGCCGCCGGGGGGCGGTGCCGATCGGGTCGATCACATCGGACTTTGCCCGGGAGGAGGGCAATCAGGACTTTCGCGACGGCCAGCGGGTGACGGTGGCGGGCATCGTGGCCAGCTATAAGACCCGTACCACCCGGAACAACACCTTGATGGCTTATGTAAACCTGGAGGACGACACCGGCGGCATGGAGCTGCTGTGCTTCTCCCGGGTGATGGATGAGAGCGGCGGCTATATCCGGGACAACAGCGCCCTGCTGGTGGAGGGCCGCATCTCTGTCCGGGACGAGAAGGAGCCCCAGATCATGGTGGACTCCATCCGCCCCCTCAGCGACCTGGGGGACCCGGGAAAACAGGACCCGGTGCTGTGGCTGCGCCTGCCCAGCCGGGAGGACCCGCGGCTGCGGAAGGTGCGGCTGGCCCTGTCCTTCTTCCCGGGGGAGCAGCAGGCGATCCTGTATTTTGAAGACTGCAAAAAGCGGGTGGGCACCCGGTGCCAGATCCTGCCCTCCCTGGTGAACGACCTGAAGGAGCGCCTGGGGGAGAAAAATGTCGTGGTGAAATGAGGGAACGCTCGTGGAGCGGTATATGGAAAATCAGAAGGAACGGGAGAAGAACAACGCCTTCATGCGCTACACCCACATCTCGGTGGATCTGGTGGAGAAGGACCACGCTTTGACCTCTATGGAGATCTTCCCCGAGGGGCTGAACCCCTTCGGCATGGTCCACGGCGGTCTGCTGGACACCATGCTGGACAACGCCGCCGGCAGCGCCGTCCACACCGACGGCCGCAGCTATGTGACCCAGACCTGCACCCTCCACTTTCTCCGCAACCGGGGAGAGGGGAAGCTCATCGGCGAGGGCTGGGTGGTCCACCGGGGGCGGTCTACCGCCCTTGTAAAGGCGGAGCTGAGGGACGAGGCCGGGGCCGTGCTGGCCCTGGGGGAGTTCACCTTTTTCTGCGTGACCAAATAAAAAGCAGTCCCCGTCCGTAGAGCGGACGGGGACTGCTTTTATCCATGCTGGGCTGAGATCAGCCGCTCCTTTTGGGGGCGGGTCAGCTTTTTGATCTGGAGCTCCCGGCGCAGGGCGGTTGACTTGTCCGGCTGCTCCTGGGTGTAGACCAGCTCCAGCGGCCCGCGGCCCCGGGTATATTTGGCGCCCTTTCCCGCCCGGTGGGCGGCAAGGCGGCGCTGCACGTCGTCGGTGACGCCGGTGTACAGCGTCCCGTCGCTGCAGCGGAGGATATAGACGAACCAGGACACGGACAGACCCCCTTTTTTACGATTTTACCACGGCGCGGGGCCTGTGCGCAAGACCCGCCACGATCAGCTGCTAAAGGTAGAAAAAACATGCTTGATAGTTTACACAAACTGTATCACAGTTTGCGTACTGTCGTGAAAAAAGTGAGCAACCGCAAGGGTTTCGAACAATAGCGGAGCGGATACTAAGGACGGAAAAAACACCCTTGACAAACCTCAAAAGCTGTGTTACAGTTCACACACTGCAGTGAAAAGGAAGAGTAGCCGCCGGGCCGCCCGCGCAGAGAGCCTCCGTTTGGTGCAAGGAGGAGGGGTGCCGGCCGTGAATACCCCTTGGAGCAGCCGCCCGAACCGCTTTGCGCAGTAGGGGACAGGCCGGGCCGCGCCCGTTATCGCGCTGGAGTCATGGACTCCATGAGCGCCCCGCCGCGAGGAGGGGCGGACCAGAGGTGGTACCGCGTTTTACGCCCTCTGTCCCCAAAGGGACAGCGGGCGTTTTTATTTTGCCGGAGTCGGGCAGAAAGGGCGGAGCGTTATGTCAGGAGAGAGAAAAGGCGTGCTGTATGTGTTCATCGCCGCAGTGCTGTACAGCCTGGGCGGCCTGTGCATCAAGCTGATCCCGGATTGGAGCGGTCTGGCCCTGAACGCCGGGCGCAACGGGATCGCCCTGGCGGTCTATGCGATCTTCTTTGCGGCTGCCCGGCACAAGCCCCGGTTCAACCGGTGGATATTCCTGGGGGCCTGCTGCGTGTGCGCCACCAACGTGCTGTTCGCCGTGGCCAATAAGATCACCACGGCGGCCAACGCCATCGTTCTGGAGTATACCGCACCCATCTTTGTGATCCTGCTGTCCGCCGTATTCCTCCACTGCCGTCCGGGCAGGCTGGACCTGGCCGCCTGCGCGGTGGTGTTCCTGGGGGTGCTGTGCTTCTTCATGGAGAGCCTGGGGGGCGGACATCTGTCCGGCGACCTGCTGGCCCTGCTGTCCGGCCTGACCTATGGCTGCGTGTTCATGCTCAACGATATGCCAGACGGCGACCCCATCTCCTCTGTGTTCTGGAGCGCGGTGATGAGCACGGTGATCGGTCTGCCCCAGCTGGTGCAGCAGCCCCGGCTGGAGGGGACGGCCCTGATCAGCATGCTGGTGCTGGGCATATTCCAGGTGGGTCTGGCCTTCGTGTTCCTCACCGTGGGCTTGAAGACCACGCCACCCATCACCGCCAGCCTGGTCACGGGGATCGAACCGGTGCTGAACCCGATCCTGGTGGCGGTGTTCTATCACGAGTATATGGGCGCGCTGTCCATCATCGGGGCGTGCATCGTGATCATCGGCGTGGTAGGCTACAATGTGTTAAAGGAAAAACAAGAACAAAAAATAAAGATTGAGGAGGATATGAAATGACCTGTTACGAAGAACTGAAGGCCCGGGGCCTGATCGCCCAGGTGACCAACGAGGAAGAGATCTCCAAGATGATCAACGAGGGGAAGGCCACCTTCTATATCGGCTTTGACTGCACGGCGGACAGCCTGCATGTGGGCCACTTCATGGCCCTGTGCCTGATGAAGCGCCTGCAGATGGCGGGAAACAAGCCCATCGCCCTGATCGGCGACGGCACCACCCGCATCGGCGACCCCTCCGGCCGCACGGATATGCGGAAGATGCTGACCCCCGAGGACATCAACCACAACGCCGAGTGCTTCAAGAAGCAGATGGAGCGCTTCATCGACTTCGGCGAGGGCAAGGCTCGGATGCTGTACAACAGCGAGTGGCTGCTGCCCCTGAACTATGTGGATCTGCTGCGGGAGGTGGGCGCCTGCTTCTCCGTGAACAACATGCTGCGGGCCAAGTGCTACGAGCAGCGCATGGAGCGGGGCCTGTCCTTCCTGGAGTTCAACTATATGATCATGCAGTCCTACGACTTCTACTACATGTTCCAGCACTACGGCTGCAACATGCAGTTCGGCGGCGACGACCAGTGGAGCAACATGCTGGGCG